>JBNMJS010000016.1:0-27152 GCA_050873965.1 Cyanobacteriota bacterium
ACCTATATTGTAATATTTCTTCTTGACGTTGTGTTCTACTACCTTTCATTAAGCCTATATTTATTCCTTCAAGAGAATCTATATTTAATTTACTGATAAATTCAATAAAAGTATCTATGTTTTCAATTTTATATTCAGGTAAATTTACATGAAGCGTACTATTTTCTGAAATTTGAATAATATCTCCTAATTGAGGCATAGCAATGTACGTCTGACCCGTTAATCTTGCATATAATCTTGTGTAATCTTCATTTTGAAATATTTTATATATTGTATAAGATTTCAATATTTTAGGAATAAATCCTTCATCACTCGGTTTTAAAATCACAGGAATAAATTTATCGTTTTCACCATTAAAATCATATAAATCCTGGGTAATAATTGAGCCTTCAAACGTAGCACCTTTTCCATCATTTACTTCTTTTTTCGAAAAACGGTCAGAATATTTTTTTGTACATATTATCAGAACATACTCAGCTTCTTCTATAGAATCCTGCATCCATATTTGCCACCCCTTTTTAGGTGATTCTTCGTACCTATCAAGAACAACATCGACACCAGTTTCTCTTAATTGATTAGCTAAGGTTAATACTTGTTCTTTATGCTCATCAGAATCCCAACTATAACTTATAAAAACTTTTTTATGTGAATTGCTACTTGTCATATCCTTAATCCTTTGCTACTTATACCAATTTAATATAATAAATGATACCATTGTATATTTAAAATCTGCCAAAAATAAACAAAAAATTAATGATTACAAACTTTTGCAAAGATTTTATACTACTTACTTATATAAAAATTCTTTCTCGATAAAATTGTTTTTATGCGATTTTAAAGGAGGAAGAATGGAAAGTCTTGAAGCGAGAGTCGAGCAAGTTCAAAAATTATTAGGTGAAGTAAGAACATTGGTAAAAATCTGTACCCTAGCGACAGATTCCTGTATTACTGATTGTGATTTACAATTAAAGGACTCAACAGAGCTCTATATAGTATTGCTAAATATAAACTCATTGCTCATAAATATAGAGCATATCCTAGATAGTTAAAGAGTTTCAAAAAATTGAGCAAGGCTTATGTTGAATGCTTTAGCCAACTTGAAGATTTTATCAACGCTCGTGTTTCTTTCTCCTCGCTCCACCATTCCGATAAAATTTGTAGAAAGCCCAATCTTTTCGGCTAATTCAGATTGAGTTAAATTATTCTTTTTTCTTAACTCTTGAATACGCGAACCAAAGTTTTTTAAATTCTTTTTTGTTTCTTCAGAATTTATATCATAATCATTCATTAAAGACATTATGATTGCTTACTTATGCAAATAAAACAAACCCACCGTGTTATTTTGATTTTTTTGTTGTATACTTTTAATATCTTTACAAAGTGAAGTTTAAATCTTTAACAATAAAGGAATTTATGAATAATATAACTAATTATAGAGATTGGTATAATCAAAATAAATCAAAAAATAATGTATATTATCATTATATAAAATCTTTTATGAAAAATAAATTTAATAAAATTGGCGATTTTTCTGATGGCGAAATATTAAAAATTTTAAACGATTTAAATGAAATTAATGATTTTTTTAATTTTAAGCTAAATAAATGTTCTTTTGCATATAATAAACTAGAAAAAATAGGTGGACTTATTGTATATTGCTTATTATTTTTAATTTTTGTTATATTTATTATTGGTCTAATGTTCTTACCTTTAGCTATATTATTATGGCTTTTTGTTGCTAGAGATAACGATATTTTATTTGATTTTAATTTTAAAGATTGCAACAAGCAATATGATGAAAAAATGTTAGAACAATGTCAATTAATACAAGGACAAATCATAAATGAAATTGCAAAAAGACAATTATAAGTTAAAAAATAGAAAGTGAGGTTTTATGAAGAAGTTATTACTATTATTAGGAGTATTATTTTTATTTAATGCTAGTGCAAATGCCGCAACAACAATTATTGAAAATTATGAAGCCACAAAATTAAAACAAGATATTATTAGTATCTACGCACTAAGAGATTCAATAATTGAATCAAATAAATTAAATGAATACTCATTCACTGTAAAATCGCATTACTTAACACTATGGACTGGATATTCTTTTAAAAAGACTTTTACCATAGTACAAAATGGTAAAAATTGCATTCTAACTTTAGTGAACAATTCATATATAGCACCTTATGATGCAAAAGAATTATTTGTATTGAAACAAGAATTGCAGGGCGGTTATACCTATGGATTAAATTATTTTGTAAAATTAAATCCAAAACAAAACAAAAATTATATGTCAGATGGTATTGATTCTAACGGAACACCAACAAGGATAAGCAATTCTAATAATGCTGAACTTGTTTATCATTATAATGTAGTACCAAAATCAATAGTACGTGGGCCTAAACTGATTTCAACATCATATAGCGCAAAAGAACAAGGCTTAAAGGCTAAAAATAGAATTGTAGAGATTAATGGTAAGCACATTAACCAATATAAACCAGAAGAATTATGGCAACTTTTAAATCCAACAAAGGCTAATCAAACAATTAAAGTTGGATATAAAGAAAAATGTGGTGGCAAGGTTAAATATGCAACTTTACAAAGCAAGTATCAAAAGCCAATTTTAGAAAATTTATAAACTGTAACCATGAAATACAAAGTTTAAATTAAAAAATATAAGAATAGAAAAAGGTTTTAGCAACTAGCTAAAACCTTTTAAAATATTTTATTCATAATAAAAGGATTTAGTTAGTGGACACATAATGGACACAACTCTTAACTAAATCCTCTGTAAATGGTTGCGGGAGCTGATTTGAACCAACGACCTTCGGGTTATGAGCCCGACGAGCTACCAGACTGCTCCATCCCGCGATATTAAATTGTTATTGCGTTGAATTCTGCCTATGTCGCAGTCTGGTTCCCAGACTTACCTCTCCTCAAACGATACTTAATCGTTTTCGTCGGCAGAGTATCCCACGATATTTAATTTGTATGCAAGTGAAATACACTCAACATCTATATTATGCTCCGTAAAAAATAAAAATCAAGTAATTTTTTTCAAAATAAATCTATACAAAAATACACAACTGTTTTACACTTATCACTTTTTAATGTAATATAGTTTACATAAAGTGTTTAAAAAGGAGTATAACATTATGAAAAAAATCTTAGTTTCATTATTTGTTTTAGTGGCTATGGCTGTTCAAGCAAATGCTGCAACTTGGGTTGCTGCTGATAGAGTTTCTACGGTTGGTTCTCAATTGCTTACAAAAAACAGCATTGCTACAAAAATTACTTTTAAAGTCGTAAATGGTGCTGTAGATAATTCAAATGCAGTAGCATCAAAAACAGTTTGTGTAAGTTCTACTGATTTGTCTTACGCTGGTAATGACAATGAAGTAGCAGCCGTTGTCGCTCATGAACTTGGTCACATTATTTGTAATCATTATGATAAAGCAAAATGGAGAGATTTAGCAGTATCTTCTCTATCTGATAAATTAGGTACTAGCAATACTTTAGTAGAAGCTGCAAATAGTCCTTATGTTGCAAGTAAAATTTCTCAAGATGGTGATGAAGAAGCAGATGTTATGGGTGCAACTTTAATGATTTCTGCTGGTTATAATCCTCTTGCAATGGTTGTATGGATTACAAAACAACCTGGTTCAACAATGGATATTTTAAAATCTAGACCATGTAATGCTGATAGAGCAATGAATGTTTATGATTTCTTGACTTACAATTATGCAGCAAAAGTTAAAGCCGGTTATAACTGTGCAGAATATAGAACCTTCTTAACTTATGCTAATCCTGTAGTTAAGAAAAGAACTTCTAATAAGAAAAAATTAGCAAAGTTTAATGCAGAACAAGAAAAAGCTAAAAAACAAAGACAAATTGACCTTGCTAAATATAAAGCAACTGGTGGTTTGAATAGTTGGGGTGTTACTTACGATTTATGGATGAATAAAGAATAAGTAAAAAACTTAATTACTGGACGGTTCAATTAGAACCGTCCTTTTTTCATGTTACAATTTCATTACTGAGAGGTTATTTATGCAAAGGACATTTCAATTTTATATAGTTCCAACTCCTATTGGAAATTTAGATGATATAACGATACGTGCAATTGAAGTTTTAAAATCAGTTGATATTATATGTTGTGAAGATTCCCGTGTTACAAAAAATTTATTAAATCATTTGGGTATTTCGACAAAATTGATTTCTTATCATAAATATAATGAAAAAAGTCGTGTAAATGAAATTTTAGAATTATTAAATTCCGGTAAAACTGTTGCTTTAGTGTCTGATGCCGGCACTCCGATGATATGTGATCCAGGTAATGTTTTAATTTCTGAATTACGTAACGCAAATATTTCTTTTACATCTCTTACCGGTTCTTGTGCAATTCCTGTATTTTTATCTCAAATATCTCGTGATACAGAAGTATTCACTTTTGCTGGTTTTTTCCCAAAAACTCAACAACTTGCTAAAAATTTATTGCAAGAATATTCAAAATCAAACTTGGTATTTTATGAATCACCAAATAGAATAATTGATACTCTTAATTTTATAAAACAAGTTAGAGGTGAAGTGAAAATTGCATTGGGACGTGAGTTAACGAAGTTGTTTGAAGAAACTATTGTTGATAATGTGTCAAATGTAATTTCTTATTTCAAAGATGGTATAAAAGGTGAAATTGTTTGTATGGTTTATGCTTCTGATGATAATTCAACAATTGATATTGATTCAAAAATTTTAAAACTTAAAGAAAAAGGTTTTAAATCAAAAGACATATCAGTTATTTTATCTACGTTATTTGATATTAATAAAAATGATGTATATAAGCGTGTTATGGAATTATAAACGCAATTATGTAACAGATTTTAAATTATTGCTGACAACGTTTTATGTTGAAGTTAAAATATTCTTGAGGAGTATATTATGGTTAACAAAAATAATAGTGAAGATAAAATTATAGGTTTTCCAAGAGGAATGTCTTATTATGAACATTATCCTTTTTGGTATGGATTTTTTAATAGTTTAGGTATTAAAGTCGTTTTATCTGACAAAACCACAAAACAAACTGTTTCAAAGGGTGCTGCGTTGGTTGTGACAGAAACTTGTCTTCCTATCAAAATTTTTGTAGGTCACGTTGTTGAATTATTAGAAGCAGGTGTAAATAGAATATTTGTACCATCTATTCAATCAATTGCTCCCAAAATTTATAACTGTTCTAAAATCAGAGGACTTCCTGATTTGATTAGAAACGTTATTAAACAAGATTTTGAATTGATAGAGCCAACAATTGATAAATCTCAAAAAAATCAAGGCTTTTATCAATTTTTGAAAGAAAGTGTAGAGTGCTTTGGTATTACTGATTTTGATACTATCAGAAATGCATCAAAAGAGGGTTGGAAACTTTATAACAATTTCCAAACTATGATGAGAAATGGTATTGAGTATAAGACTGCCTTAAAAAATGCTTTAAAAGGTAAGATTGTTTTAGATAGTGATGATACTGATTATCCTATCTCAATTGCTTTAGTTGCTCACGGATATGATGTTCTTGATGACCAAGCATCTATGAAAATATTTGATAAACTTAAAAAGATGGGGGTAAAGGTTTATTCATCATTGCAACTTACTGATGAACAAAAAATTGAAGGTTTGAACGCTCTTGATCAAAAAATGTATTGGGCTAACGAGTTAGATATGACTGGTACTGCTGGACATTATTTAAAAGTTAATAAGATTGATGGCTTAATCACTGTTAACTCTTTTGGGTGTGGCCCTGATTCTTTGATGATTGAAAAAATTGTTCGTAAAGCAAAAGAGTATGGCAAACCAATGTTGTCATTAACGATTGATGAACATACTGGTGAAGCAGGTTTTATTACTCGTTTAGAAGCGTTTGTTGATATGTTATATCGTAAAAAACGTATCTTCATGAGAAAGTCATCACAAGAAAAAGAATTGTCTTTTGTTCCAGAAACAAATATTTGTGACAATATTCATTCTTAAATTTTGGCACTAATTACTCTATCAATATTAGCAAGGTCTTTTTCTATGATGATGTTGTTATAGTTGTGTTGTTTGAAATATTCTTCAACAATACTAGATTGGTTAATGCCTAATTCAAAAACTATATAACCGTTTTTGTTTAGGTATGGTTTGCCTTGTTCAATTATTTTTTTATAAAATTCTGTTCCATCTTCATCATTTGTAAATAATGCTGTTTTAGGTTCAAATGTTACTTCTTTTTGTAAATTCGTACCTTTTGGAATGTAAGGTGGATTTGATATTATTAAATCAAATTTTTGCTCTTTACTGATATTTTGGAATAAATCAGAATGAATAAATTCAATATTTTTAATATTTAGGTTTTTAGCATTTTGTTTTGCTATATTTAAGGCTTTTTCTGAAATATCACAACTCAAAACTTTACAATTAGTGTTTTGTGCAATACTACAAGTAATGCAGCCACTACCACTACCTATATCTAATACAGTTTGTAAATTATTATCATCAATTATTTTAAGTGCATGTCTTACTACAATTTCTGTTTCATCTCTTGGTATCAAAACATCAGGTGTAACGGTGTATAAATTATTCATAAAATATGCGGCACCAATGATATATTGAATAGGCAGTTTTGTTCTTGCTCTTAATTGTGCTTTTTCTTTTACAATTTCAAGCTTTTTATAATCAAGAGGACGTCCCATTATAATATCTTTAACTCCATAGTTGCAAAAATGTTCAATTAACATTTTTACTTCGACATTGGCTTCATTAGCCTCTATTCCACTATTTGTTAATATTGCAACAATCTCCTGAATGTTCATCAATAATTCTTTCTATTTCATTTCTTAAATCAAGTTTTGATAAAGTGTTTGTGTCTTTTTTGTCTATATTATATTTTTTACACAAACGGTTATAATAATAAAGTTGTTTTTTTGTTGGTGGTTCTTTTGACATTTTTACTTCTTGCAAGAATTTGCGTTTTTGTTTCTCAAATTCTTTTTGTTTAGCCATTAAAGGTGCTTGTGCTTTTTTATAATCATAGTATTTCTTACATGCCTTTATGAAATCTAATGTTTCATTTAAAAACGTATCATCAGACAAATATTCTTCTATATATGGAAATCTACAAGCGTTTACTTTGATATAGTAATCTTGATCATCTATAAATTTATCCAGTATATCAGCACAACTATCTTCTAAATGTTGCTTTACAAAAGCACGCAGAAATGTACATAACATACTTTTCTGCGTTTTATCAAAATATAAATAAATTCTTTGTTTTACTAAATACATCTACTTTAATGAATCTCTAATCAAATCCTGTACATTGAATTTCTTTTGAGATTGTCGGTACGCTAAAAGTTTTGAATATAAGTCACTTTTTAGTGGATTAGATTGATATACTTTATCTTCAATTGGTTCAGCAATTTTTATATCTGATGTTTTAATATCAGTCGTATCATTTGTAATAAGTCTCATATTAGTTCTCTCTTTTTTCATTTTGTACCTCGTATATATATAAAGTATATACCTCAAAAAAAATTGCCTTTTCTTTTTTCTAATATTAAGTATTGTAACAATTCTGATAAATCTGTCAAGTAATTGTTATAAAAAATCAGTAATAATAACGATTTTATTTATGATATGTTTCATTGTTTAATATTTTAAAACATCTATAAATCTGTTCTACAAGTAGTAATCTTGCAAATTGATGTAAAAAAGTCATTTTAGACATGCTTAATTTATAATTTGCTCTATTTGATACATTTGGTGATAAACCACATGATGAACCAATTATAAATACTAATTCAGAGTTACCGTCATTTGTAATATCTTTGATTTTTTGAGCAAGTTCTTCAGAAGATAGTTGTTTACCTTTTATTTCCATTGTTATGACATAATCAGTAGGTTTAATAAGTGATAAAATCTTTTCCCCCTCTTGTTCAAGAACTTTTTCTGTTAAATTTTGGTCTTTAATTTCAATTGGTTGAAGTTCTATTATTTCAAAGTTAGTATATGGTGTTAAACGCTTTTTAAATTCATCTATACCATCTTTTAAAAATTTTTCTTTAATTTTGCCTAATGCTATAATTTTAATTTTCATTTTTTCTCATATAAACAGTTCTAGATGGGAATGCAAAATTTATGTCATTCTTTCTAAATTGTTTTAGTGTTTCTTTGTATAACTCTTCTTTTATTAATAAGTATTTCATCCAAACATTAGTATGCGTGTTTGCTAAAACTTGTATAGTTATGGCGTTTTCTCCTAATTTTGAAATATATACGTAGTAATCGTTTAATATATTTTTGTTTTCGTGACAAATATTCTTTAATATTTGTATAGCAAGTTCAATTTTTTCATAACTTGTATCATATTCAATGTCGAAGTTTTCTATTAATTTTAAATATTTTGATTCACTTCTGTTTTTAACAATTGTATCTGCTGTTATATTGTTAGGTATTGTTATTAATATATTATCAACAGTTTTAATTTTTGTTGAACGAAAATTAATTGCTTCGACAACACCTTCTACATCATTAATAATTACATAATCACCTATTTTATATACTTTATCCGTCATAATGGCAATTGAACCAAGTAAACTAGATAAACTTTCTTTTGCCGCAAAACCAACTGCTAAACCAGTAATTCCCAAACCTGTCATTAGTGAGGTTAAAGAATAACCATTACATTGCAAAAATGATGATACAACAAGTAATACTGTTATAATTTTTGTTAATTTAGTAAGTCCTAATAATATATTCAGTAATGTAGCATTATTTGGATCTGCTTTAATCTTAAGTTTCAATTTTTTTGAAATGTGGTTGATGAATGTTAAAGCAATCCATAAAATTGTTATGTGTATTGCCAATTGTGTTAACATATTTGAGTTTGTGCTAAAAAATTTTATCAGTGTTGTATATATTTTCATTAAAATTTCCTTGTGATTTTATTTAACCATGTATATTTGTTGTTTGTAATAATATGTAATGAAATGTTACAAATATTTAGTGTATTGAAATTCGCGTATTTATTTATATCTTTATATATATAGTGAGGTCGTAGCATTATGGCAGAGAGTAATTCATTAGAACAATTATTTAAAGTTGGTATGAGTCGAGAACAATTTATCGACAAATATACTGAGTTGCAACAAACATCTGAGAAAAAAGATTCATCAATATTTTCTGATAAGATCTCTAATTCTATTGGACAAATTTTTGATATGTTAAATACTGATGGTAATGAAACATTAGATGAACACGAACTTTCGGCATTAAAGGCATTGGATAATTCTGATGGTGATAATGTTTTATCTGATTCAGATTTGAATGCTATTTATGATAAATTGTCAAAAAAAATATCAGAAGATTTTGATAATAATACACCTCAACAAAGTTATGGTAAGGCTGTTACTAATGGGGAACAGTCAACAGGTGATTATATTCAAACATTATCTTCAGACATAGATACAATAGAGGCTTTAATATCTGCGAGAGAAGATAGTTCTCAGACAAAATTAGATGAATATCAAGCAAAAATTGATGATTTAGTCATGAAAAGTTCTAAATTATCTAATGAATTTAAGGCTGGTTATAAAGATTTATCTTCAAAAATAAAAAAAATGAAAAAAGATGCTGATAAAATATCGTCTCAAATGAAGGATAAAGAAAATCAAATTGATGAAGCTCAAAATAATATTCAGTCAATTCAATCAGAACTTCAATCTGTAGATAAAAATACTAATCCAGATGATGTTTCTAAAAAACAGAAAGAACTAGAAAAATATAAGAATAATTATTCAGATTATCAAAGTTCTTATCAAGATTTATCTTCTAAAAGAGCCTCAATATTATCATCAATTTCAACTGAGACAACATCATTGTCTTCTATGTCGAAATCAGCACAAACAAATGATGCGTCTTTAAAATCTAAGATTGATGATATTAAAGTAAAAATGAATATTGAACGTGAAAGTTCAAAATCTGATATTAATGCTTATCAACAACAGTTACAAAAATTGCAAGCTGCTCAAGCTTATGCATTAAGTCAAGTCAATCCGTCTGGTGATGTGATTGCCGATGATTATTCTGATGATGATACAGCAAACTTTAACTATGATGCAAAGGCTTTGAAATCAAAATGGAATAAAAAAGCACCATGGTTATCAGATGCATTTTATAGCAAAACAACTGCTATTTCTAAACGACTTGGTTGTGATCCAAATGATTTAATGGCAGTTATGTATTCTGAAAGTGGATTAAAATCTACTGCTGGTAACAAAAATGGTGGTGCCACTGGTTTGATTCAATTTATGCCAGCGACTGCAAAAGCACTTGGAACAACAACATCTGCATTAAGAAATATGAGTGCTGAACAACAGTTATCGTATGTTGAAAAATGTATTGCCGGTACTAAGAAAATGGCTGGTTTTAAGTCTGGAGATAAACTTGATACGGGTACATTGTATTCCTTAGTATTCTTACCAGCATTCGCAAAAAGAGAAGTCTTAACAACTAAAGGTTCTAAATATTACGCTGCAAATGCAGGGTTAGATACAAATCATGATGGTCAAATTACGAAATCAGATTTAAGACAAAGATTACAAAAATTTAAGGCTTAGTCATCTATATTGGTTTGGTTTATCAAATCAAGCATTGTTTTTGAGTTACCCCAAACAATATTTAGATTTTTTGCTATGCTCAAATTCATAATATTGTCACGTTCTATTCTATATGCAGCAGGTTCTGTTTTTGATAATTTAACTCCATCACGTTCATCTATTAGCTGACCTAACTCTTTGTCATATAATTGAGCATAATTTAGTCCATATTCATGGCAAAATGGAATAGTTAATCGTCCATCGTTATGTTCACAAAGCAAACCAAATGTTCTACAAATGATACCTCTATTATTGTAAACAGAACATCGTTTGTTTATTAAAAATGGACATTTATGCATGAATATTTTTTCAGTATTTTGTTTTTTTTCTTCATTAATTGTTTTAATATTTTCTTTAATTATTTTTTTTGTATTCTCATCTAGTTTTTTGTAACCATCTATTAAATAATTAAATTCTAATTCTGAGAATGGATATTCACCTTTTTCGCAACAATAAGAACATCCCTCTTTGCATTTGATGAATTCAGATTGATTATCAAACATTTTTTGAAGTTCTTTGTTTAAAGTGTATAAAAATATTTCATATCTCTTTTTTAGTGAAAAATCTGGCATACAATTCCTACTTTTGTAAAATTACTAAACATCTGTTATATGTTTCTTCCAAAGGTAAAGTATATTCTATTATAGGTTTGATTTTTAGGTGTAATTTCCTTATTAAATTTATCGATTCAGTAATTTCATCTTCTGCAGTTTTTGATTTGTATAAAACAATATATCCATCTTTTTTTAATAGTGGATAAGCATATTTTATTAATGTTTCGATTTTCGCAACTGCTCTGCTTGTAATTACGTCAAAAGATGAATCTTTTAATTCTTCTACTCGTCCTCTAATTAAATTTAAATTCTGTATATTTAATGAGTTTTTGATATTTTGAACTGCATTTATTTTTTTCTGAATGCTATCAATTCCAGTTACAGATATTTCTGGATATTCAATTGCAATTGGTACTGATGGAAAACCTCCACCTGTACCTATATCTAGTAGTGCTTTAGGAATGAAACCGTATTCTTCAAAGAATAATTTTATTCCTAATGAGTCGTAAATATGTTTTTCAAATAAAAATTGTTCTTCTTTTTTAGAAATTAAATTTAATTTAGTATTTTCTTCTAAAAAATATTTTATATAATCTGTAAAATCTTTTGTTATTTTAATCTTATTCATAATCTGGTATCAATTTCTCGAATTTATCTTTTCCTAATCTTGCTTTTATATCGTCTAATCTTGATGTTAACTTTTTTAAATTATATTCGCTAAATTTATTTTTGTCAGCCCTATATAGTTCAATATATTCATTCAAAGCGTTTTCGGCTTGTGAATAATCGTAATATAAATCGCCTAATCTTAGTGTTGCATCTACAATTGCATGGTAATCATTGGATTTTATAGCATGTTCTTTCGCTTCTTTTGCAAATGTTAATCGTTTATCTTCTTCATTTCTATTTGTTAATTCAATAATTTTTGAAAGTGAATAATACATTCCATAATCATTGTTATTTGCACTATCAACTTTGTATGCTTTTTCAAAACAGTCTTTTGCTTCATCAAACAATTCATTATCTAAAAATAAATCGCCAAGATTTGAATTTGCTAATGCCGTATATTTACTTTCTGTGTCATTGATTTCAATTACTCGTTGATAATATTCAACGGCATTATTTATGTCGTTGTTTTCATCTGAAAGTATTGCATATTTGAAAAATAATTCAACAGCAGTCGATTTTTCAGTGTTTGCATCAATACTATCAATACCATCTTTGTAGTATTTGATTGCTAAATCTTTGTGAGAAGCAGATAATGATATGTTTCCTAGTAATATGTTGCAATTAACAATAATTTGATTATCTTTTGTTACAGCAAGTAGTTCTCTTAATAATTTTATAGCATCAAATGTTCTATAACTTTGGTAGTAAATATTTGCAATTTCAAATTTAACTATGTTAATGCTAGCTTTATTCCCAATATTTGTATAATATTTTTCTAGTATTTCGTAGTAATAAAGTGCATATTTCCACTTTGTTAATTTTGAATATGTTTTTGCAAGCATATTATATGTTGCATATAGTATTGTATTATCTTTTATTTCATATTTTCTTGATAATATTACAGAAAGAAGTTCTAGTGTCTTTAAATAATCGTAATTACAAAAAGTTTCTGTTGATTTTTTAAGAATATCTATAATTGGTAAATTAAGATATTCGTTTATTGTTGTATCAACTTTTATCGGCTCAGAAGAGACTTCTTCTTTTAAAGTTTCGATTTCTTGTTTTTCTTCTTTTTCCGGATTTGGTTCTTTTATTTGAATATTTTTGTAGAAAGCAATTTCATGTGATAAACTTGCTCTTGATATAGTTATATCTCGTTCTGTTGGTGATAATTCAAGTTGTTTTTCATAGTAAGAAGCAAGTCTTTCTCTTGAAATCTCGTCTTTTGCAATTTGTTCAAGATGCTGTTTTAAAAATCCAGAAGCGTAATATAAATCATTTTTTCTAAAAATGTAAAAATTATCACTTAATGTTTTTAAAACTATTTCAGGGTAACTTCCTAAACGTTGCATTAGTTTTAAATTAAGTCCGTGATGTAATTTAAGAAAAAGATTGAATGCTGATTTTGTTGTACCAACTATCAGCGTATAATATGTTTTCGCTAGATATTCATCAAATTTTAATCCTGAATTTGAATATTGAATTATAAAATCATTTACTGTAAGTTCTCTATTTATCATTATTTTACAAGATAAACAGGTAGAGAAAAAATATCCTCTTGTTAATCTGTAAAACTGTTCAAGCATAGATGCTGAGATTTTTATACCACAATCTTTTATGCAAATTTCAAATATTTCTTTTGAAAGTGCTTTTATCATTACTCTTGTATATTTTTGTTCAATAGGAAAAATTTCTGTATCAAATATTCTTGAAACAATTATTGATTTAATACTAGGGTTTTCTGTAAATGAATATGTATAATTTAATATTTCTGTTTTATTCTCATTTTGCAAATCATCAAAATTGTAAAATACAAAAACATATCTTAATGGTAATTTTGCAATTAAGTAATCAATTTTATCCTTGATTGTATTTATAGCATCAAGTTCGGTCGTATCTTTTAGTGCTGTTTTTTTTTGAAGTGTTTTATAAAAACTTAATTCTACATCATCAAGCCTAGAAGATGTTGTACAAACAAATCTACAAACAATTGTTTCCTTATCCATATAAGATAATATGTGTTCTGCTATTTGTTTTTTACCTGTTCCGGTAAAACCGTTTATTAACAAGATATTGTTATCACTTTGAAAAAACGCATAAATCTTTTTTAGCGTTGATTCATTATTTCTTAGAACATAAGGACTTATTTCACCTGATGAAAGTTTTATGAAATCTTCAAAATTTGCTGTTGCTGTTAAAAAAGTATTACCCATTATGCAATTAATTTTAACTTTTTTTTCTTAATTTTGCAAATAAATGTTACTTGTTTGCATAAATGTAGTTTTGATAGTAGAATATTAGAAAATATAGTAATTGGGAGAGGATAATGGATTTTTTTAGAAGAAATCAAAGAGCCATTGTATTTATAATTGCAGTAACATTTATTGCTTGGACTGTAGGATTGATGTTATTGCCGGCATTGGTGAAATAAGTATGAGAGTTAAGCATGTATTAACAATTATTTTATTTGTTTGTCTGTTCTTTATTGGACAGAATTATTGTTGTGCAAATAATTCTAATGTATATAACAAATATAAAAATGCTAGTCATGCTACAAAGGTTCAAGCGATTTCTAACTTGAAAAAACGTCAAGCAGATGCTCACGTTAAAGCAAAACATTTTAGAATTCTTGAAAAAGTTGAATCTGGTAAATTATATAATAACCAACGAAAGTTAGAAACTACTCAAAATACTTTGATATCTACTCAAAATGAATGCAATAGAAAACTTGCTCAACTTAATCATATGAAGGCGCAAAAAACAATTGCAGAAGTTGAGTATGTGCGAATTTATGAAGGTATTAAAAATCGTATTCGTCAAATTTATATGACGCAAAGAAAAGGCTTCTTTGAGTTATTATTAACGTCAAGCGATATTAACACATTTATTGATAGATTGCATTTTGAAGAAATTGTTATGCGTGAAGATTATAAACGAATGCAAGAAGCAAGATCAAAGGCTGAAGAAATTGCTAGATTAGAACAGTGTATCGCTGATGAACAGGCTAGCCTTGATCGTTCAAAACGTGCGTTGTTAAAGCAACAAAAGGATATTCAAAGCAACATTGCTTATAATAAAAAGATGATTAACAAGTTAAGAACAAATAGAGCCTTTTATGAACGTTCTGAAGCTGAATTAGCAAGTCAATCTGCAAGTTTACAAGCAATGTTGGCTAGACGTAGTGAATCACAAAGTGCTGGTATTAAGGTTACAACTGGATTTATTCGTCCGTTGGGTGGTCAAATTACATCTCCATTTGGATATAGAACTCACCCAATATTTCATTCTAGAATATTCCATTCAGGTCTAGATATAGCAGCCCCAATGGGTACTCCAATTAAGGCTTCGAATTCCGGTAAAGTTATTATGGCAGGCTGGTACGGTGGTTATGGTAAAGTTGTTATTATTGATCATGGTATTGTAAGAGGTCAACCTATTACCACATTGTATGGTCATATGAGTTCTATTAATGTTTCTCAAGGTCAAAAGGTTTCTCAGGGACAGGTTATTGGTAGAGTAGGTTCTACTGGTTATAGTACTGGACCACATTGTCACTTTGAGGTTCGTATAAAAGGTCAACCTAGAAATCCGTTAAATTTTATATAAGGTAAGAAATGAAAAGATTTGTTATAAGTACAATTTTATTTATGTTTTTAGTAAATACGAATTCAGTGTTTGCATCAGGTGTTCCAGCTGATTTTACTGGAGAAAATTTTTTTAGGGCTCCAATGCAGGATATATCTAAAACTGATGATTCTCCTAAGGAAGAAAAACAAAGTGGCTCAATTCCACCTTTAAAGTTATGGAGATTAAAAACAAAAGAATATTTTGCAACTTCTGAAATTAGAAAGGAAGAACGTGCTAAAAGAAAAGCCGTTAAACAGGCATTAAAAGATTATAAAAAAAATAAAGTATTGAATGATGCAGATTCAATGGCTGATGTTCCATCAGATAGAGATATTGAACATTTAGAAATGGCTGGAGTTGAAGAATCAAAGTCACCACAACGTGTTATTATTACGTGTGATGATATGGATTATTCAACTGAAACTGCGATATTGAATGCTAATGGAAATGTAAAAGTTAATTTTGTTCAAGAAGAAACGATCTTAAAAACAGACCATTTAGTTTATGATAAAAAAAGTAATCACATGAGTGCTGTTGGGAATGTTGTTGTTTCTAAAAAGGGCATTGATGTTTATGGCGATTCTATAAATGTTGATATGAATGAAGAAAATGCATTAATCGATAAACCGTTGTCTAAATTGGCAAAGGTTAGTATTTCTGCAGAACGTGGTTATGTTTATCCTAATAAAGTCGTTCAGGAACATGGTTCTGTGAAAGTTGATTCTAGTTTCCCTATCAATCTTGAACCACATGGTAAGGCTCCACGTTTAAAGAAGATGATGGTAGGTGTTGATGACAAATCTTCAGTGGATGATTTCGTCGGTGACAGTATGTATAGAATTAAAGTTTCTAGCATAATTATTAACTCTGATAAAAAATTGGAATCATTAGAATTAAGAAAAGCACAAATTTATAAAGGCGAAAAAAGAGTATTTACATTGCCTTGGATTAAGTTATATACAAATAAAAACCATGATTTTGTAGATGGAGATTTCCCTGAGCTTGGTTCAAGACGTAATTTAGGTATGTTTGTTGGTCCAGGTTGGGCTATAAAATTGCCTCACGGTTGTTTATTAAAGGTTGCTCCGATTGCAACTTATCGTAATAAATTTGGTGTAGGTGGTTTTGCTAGGTTCTTAAGTGGTACAAACACTACTGAATTGGCATACGGTACATCAAAAAGTAGATTTGTTCTTCGTGGTGAACAAGAATTAGATGATCATTTAAAATTGGAGTATGCAGCAAATGATTATATGGACAACTGGTTCTTAGGTCGTCGTATGCCAAAATATGGTGTTAATTTAGTATATGAACAAGGCTATAATCATAAGAATTTCTTTGGTAAAGGTCTTGATATGAAATATACTCATAATGCTAGTTTCGGTTTGTTTGCAGATCCAAGTCAAGATGGATATTATAAAAAGTTAAAGGGTAATGAGATTACTACAGTTAGAGCACGTTATATGGCTGAAGTTGCTCAAAAAATCTTTAATTATGAAAATCCAAATGAATTATTAAGTGCTGATATCAGTATTGTTGGACAAGGTTCTGCTGCTTTATATGGTACAGGTGAAACTCAATTCATTGGTAGAATTGGCCCAAGATTACACACTCAATATAGACGTTGGATGCAAGATATAGGTTATTTTCAAACTGCATATCAAGACAACACTCCATTACCAGTATTTGATGCTTATAGATATGGACGTTCAAATGTATATATTCGTGAGTATATTAGGTTACATAGATTGTTAACGTTATCTTGGTTAGGCTCTTTAACTTTCTCTGATGATAGATGGAACAATAATTTATTTCAAGAATGTGCGTTCTTTGTGAGTGTGGGGCCTGATGATTTGAAATTGAATTTTGGTTATGACGTTATAAGACAGAATGCTTATGTAAATTTCTCTCTTGGTTTAGATCCTAAGGGAACTGTTATTGATTATGATAGATTAGAAATTAAAAACCCTGAGAATTTTAAAATTGAACCTAAAAGAACATTCTATGTTGGTGAAGTCAAACCTGTTGATACAACACCAAAAATTTTACAGTCTGCTGTTGTAGAGGAAATTGATTCTAATAATGAGGAAGATGATGAATTATAATAAAAATAATATTATCGAAGAATTAATTCAAATTGGTAAACGCTTAGGACAAAAAAATTATACTCCAGGATATTCTGGTAATCTTTCTGCTAGGTATAATGATTCAATTATTATTACTACATCAGGTTCTTCCAATGGTTATTTATCAAACAATGATTTAGTAGAAATGGATTTTAATGCGAAATCTTTAGAAAATGGTAAAAAACCATCTAGTGAAAAGTTTTTACATATTGCGTTTTATAAAAAAAGACCAGATATAAATTATATTATTCATGTTCATTGTGCTGGTTTGAGTGCTTTTGCAGCAGCAAATAAAGATTTGATGTCGCCATATATGGCAGAAAATGTTTTTTATTTCGGTGGAATTCCTCTCGCAAAATATGGTATGCCATCATCAGAAGAATTGGTTAATAATACTGCTGTATATTTTGATAAATATGATGCTATTTTAATGGCAAATCATGGTGTGATTATTGGCAGTGTAACTCTTGAAGATGCTTATCAAAAATTAGAAATAGCTGAAGAGTATGCTAAAACCGTTATATTCGCTCACATGTTGGGTGGTGCAGTTGCGTTATCGGATAAAGAAACTAATAAAGTATTAGCTCTTAGAAATTAATCAAACATAGAAGGCTTTTCTGGTTCAAATATTATTTCCTTTGCGATTTTCTTTAAATCATCTAGTGTATGATATTTGTGAGGTTTTGTAGCATCTTTTGGTTCAAGACGTTGAATTTGTTTTGCCATGTCTTCACCTAAATTTTCAGGACCAGTTTTTATTTCTTGAGATTTTCTAAAAAATCCCCCTGGTACAAACCAATATGTTGAATGTGAACCAAGTTCTATATCGGCATTTTCACCTTTTATGCTTAGCATATAATCTCTGTGTGCTGGACATTCAGGAATTGATGGCTCAATATTTTTTGTAAAGGTTATAAATGTATCTTTTCCATTTTTAGCGTCTTCTTTTACAACTTTTCTTATCACAGATGAATTTAATACTGCGCCTAAAACTTGTTGATCCCATTTTTCTGCATGTGGGCTTATATGAACTGCTTTAAAGTATTTTTACTGTAAGTATTGTTGTAATTATTGGAAATATTCATTTTATAACTCCTTCATGACACACCTGTTTATATAACGTACTGATAAAAAAAAAATTGCTAGTTTTTTATAAATATTAGTCATGTGTTTAATATAAATTTGCATAAGAAAAAAGAAGCCTTTCAGCTTCTTTTTTCTTATAATTGGGCGTGAAGAGACTCGAACTCCCACGCTTTCGCACTAGTTCCTAAGACTAGCGTGTCTACCATTCCACCACACGCCCGTGGGTATATTTATATTGTATCTAAAACAGTGATTTTTGCAACTATTTTTTTATAATCTTTTATATTGTAAATAAATGTAACAATGTGGCTAAATATTCTAAAGTTTTAATGAAAAATGTCGTAGTCATAAATAGGGAATACAATAAAGGGAACAAGATATGGCACTAGATATTTCTTATGTAAATAATTATGGATATGCTATTGATAGTGCAAACTTAAAAACAAACATTAAGCTTGTTCTTGATAATGCATCTCAAAAAACGATGAATACTCCTGAGGCTGTAATTGAGCAAAATGTTAATAGTACAAATTCAGCATTATTGTTTGAATACACTCAAAGTATTGCAAAATCTAATATTGCTCAACAATTAGTATTAGATAATAATTTAAAAGAAACTTTAAAATTTTTAAATTCTGAAGCAGCAAAAAAGATGTCAAAATCTTCAAAGAAAAAAGCAACAGATATAATTGATGAAGTTTTAACAGAAAATAATGTTTTAGATTATGAATCTAATGAAAAAACAAAAGAAGATTCTGATATGGATAATTTAGAACTCTTTGATATAAAAATTGATGATAGCAAAGTTAATATCTTTGCTGCATAGTAAATTAGGAATAGGATTTAGATTAGGAATAGTTAAAAATTTGCTCTTGGCTTAACCAAGAGCTTTTTATTTGTATCTTTATTGTTGGTTTTTTGATATAATTGTTTTGAGGAGATGATTAAAATTAGTTATTTTGTGATATTACTATTAACTTTTTTATCAATATGTATAAGTCCTGTTTACGCAGTACAAAATGCACAAATAGAATATACAGTTCCGATTGATTATTCTTATATAAATGAAAGTGTTTTGAATTCTGAGGCTGAAAAACTATTTAATGAATATTTGAATACGACAAATCCTGAAACAAAGCAATCTTTGTTGGATAAAATGTTAAGTGATTATTCTATTTTATCTAATATCAATAAAGATAATCCATTGTATTTTATTAGATTGGGCATTATATATGACAAAATGGGGAAAGACAGATATGCAAAATCTAATTTTTGTCGTGGTGCAAATTTAGTCCCAAATTATCCTTATGCATTTTATTCATATGGAAACTTTTTCTTTGATAGAGCAGAATATAAAAAAGCATTAAGAGAGTATATGAGAGCATACAATTGCGGTTATAGTTCACATTATTATAATTTATATCAAATTGCCGTTATATATGAAAAGTTTGGAGATTATTCAAATGCTATTCTTTATTATAGAATGGCATTAAAACATAAATATTCACAGGATTTGGTAGAGAAAATCAATTTGTTAAATGAATTGCTATCTGCTAATTCGTTATATAATCAAAATCGAGGTGGTATTAAATGAAAAAAATATTTCTATTTTTTATAATGTTTGTAATGTTATCAAGTTCTTTGTCAGTATTTGCTGATGATGTTTTTACAGAATATAATCCATCGAAAAATGTTGTGGTTTATTCAAAGGCATCACGTACAATTAATGCTATTGATCCATCAATTGTAACTTGTAAAAAGAACAGTTATTTTCCTGGATTTAGAGGTACTAATCAATTAGTTGTTTATACTAAAGCATACGGTGATAGAACTAATACTAATGAATTTGGTGGTGAGGCAATTGTAAAAGATAATATTGTAGTTGCTATTAGTGGTGCTGATTCATTGATTCCAGATGACGGTATCGTTATTAGTGGGCATGGTAGTGCAAAAACTTGGATAAATAAAAACATCATAGTTGGTACTAGAATTTATGTTGATAAAGAAAAAAATACAATAACTGCTTATACAACTTCTGATAGTTATATTTATGGAGCTAAGGAATGCTTAAAAGAAGTTCAAGATGTTATGAATTATTATATTAATGAAGATTCTTCATATAATAAGAAAAGAATTGAAGATTGTATTAAATCTGCACAAAATTGTATCAAAAAGGCTGAGAATAATCCGTCACATGTTCAAGAATTTTCTCAATTAGCGATTGAATATGCGAATAAGGCATTATCAATGGCTGTACCTTATAAAAATTCAGAACTTCGTGGTGTTTGGCTTCGTCCTACTTGTAGAAATAGAGAAGAAGTTAATTATGTTGTTGCAAGATTGGCTAATGCTGGTATAAATAATGTTTTTATAGAAACTTATTATCATGGTATGACTATTTTCCCAAGCAAAACTATGGTTAAGTATGGTTTTACAGAAGAAAATCCTATTTTTGAAAATTTTGATGTTTTAGGTGCATTTATTGATGAATGTCACAAGAAAAATATTAAAGTAAATGTTTGGTTTGAAACTTTTTATGTAGGTAATAAAAAACCTGAATCTAATAAACAAAGTATTTTGGCAGTATGTCCAACTTGGTCTAATGTTACAAAACGTTCTTTTGATTCAGATAAACCTGTTCAATCTGCATCTGAACACAATGGATACTTTTTAGACCCTTCAAATCCAGAAGTACAGACATTTTTATTACAGTTGGCTTGTGAGATTATTTATTCTTACCATCCAGATGGTATAAATATGGATTATATCCGTTATCCACAAAGTAATGCTCCACGTTCTGTTGGTACAGATCAACTTGCGTGGGGTTATACAAATTATGCTAGAAATGATTTTAAATCAATTTATGGTGTTGACCCTGTAACAATTAATCCATGTGATAATTATTGGCAAGCATGGTGTGATTATCGTAGAGATAAAGTCACATATTTTGTTAGACGTTTATCAAAAATTTGTCGTTCAAACAAAGTTGATTTGACTGCTGTTATATTCCCCAATAGGTATGCTGCATTAGAAAACAAACATCAAGATTGGGTTGTTTGGTCTAAAAATGATTATATTGATGGTTTTACACCTTTATTTTTAACTTGTGATCCTGTGACAGCATCTGATTTGATGCGTGGTGTCATTAAATATAAAAATCCTAAAACTAAATTATATGCTGGTTTATTCGTTACATTTATGAATGGTTCTCAGTCTGATTTAATTAGACAAATTCACGAAGCACGAAAATTAAAGATAGATGGTTTTAGTATTTTTGATTATGCACATTTTCAAGATAGTTATATTGCAACATTAAAGGAAAGTGTTTGTACTCCACCACCAGAACCTAAGAAAATAAAAGTAAAACAAAAAAGTAAAAAACGTACAAGAAGTAAATAAGGAGCATTCTATGAGTATTGAGACATTAAGAAAAGAAGATGAATTATATGATATTTTTTGTTCATTGGTAGAAATTCCATCTCCATCGTTGCATGAAGAAAACGTTATTAAATGGATACAAGAATTTTCTAAAAAAAATAATATCAATTGTACTTTAGATAATTACAAAAATGTATATATATATGTACCAGCAACAGATAGTTCAAAACAACCAATAATGTTTTCATCTCACATGGATGTAGTAGGTGATGCATCTCCAATTAAATTGATTTTAGATGGAAATTTTATTAAAGCCGATGGAAGAACTTTAGGTGCAGACGATAAGGTTGGTGTAGCATCTGCTTTAATGCTTGCAAAAGAAGTTGCAAATGATAAATCTTTAAAACATGGTGGTTTAGAAATTACATTCACTCGTGATGAAGAAACAAATATGAGTGGTATTGAACATGTTGAATTTTCAAAAATTAAATCTAAATATATATTAGTTTGTGATGCAGATAAATTAGCACAAGTTCAAATTTCAGGTGCTAGTTATACAAATGCAAAAATACACGTAAAAGGTTTAATTGGTGGTCATTCAGGTATTGATATTGGTGATGCAGATAGATTAAATGCTGCAAAATTGATTGCTGAATTGTTGGCAACATTCCCACAAGGTGTCTTTTATAAAGATGAAACTGGTGTAATTACATCTTGCAATTTGGGTGCAATTGTCGCTGGTGGAATTCAAAATGCAGTGAAATCATTGATTGATGAACAGGTAAATTCTCCTGATTATATCGAAACTATCAATGAAAAGGCTTCTACAAATATAATCAATACAGATGCAAGAGCATCTTATTCTATTAGAAGTGCTTCTGTGGAAAAAGAAGAAGAATTAAAACAGTTGATGTCTAAGTTGGTAGATGATTTTAATAAAAAATATGATAAATTAGCAAAAGCTACAATTACTTTTGAGGTTCATTTGCCACCATTTGAAAAAGCTGATGATGATTCAATCCCTGAATTACATACAAAAGTATGTAAAAAATTAGGTATTCAAAATGAAGTTTCATCATTCCATGCTGGTGCAGAAACTCATATTTATGCTCATCAAAAGAATGTAAATGGCGAAACCTTTATGCCATTTTTGTTAGGTTTAGCAGATGTATTTAATATGCATTCAGCAAATGAAAAGGTTGATTATAAAACATTATTACAAGGATATTCTATTATTAAAGAATTGTTTAAAGAATTTAATGCATAGGTAAAATATATGAAGAATAAGTGGAAGTTTATATCAATAGCAATTGTATGTTTATTATTTTTAATATTCATTTTTGCTGAATATTCTTCCACTTCTTCTTATAATGTGTTACAAGTTAATTCTCCTTTAAATATTGTTGTTGATACTAATAATAATGATATTGTCGATGAAAATGAATTTTATAAGGTTCTGAATGATTATCAAGTTATCACTTTAGATAATGTAAAGGATAATAAAATTTCAAAAAAATTATCATTTGATGCTGGTACATCATTTGCTTTTGCGTATTTATCTGATAAATTTGCGAAAGATTTGTTGTTAGATAAAAAAGTAATTGTCAAAAAGGTTAAAGGGGAAAATGTAATTTTTATTGGTAATGAATCTTATAATGATTTATTAATGAAATCAGGTTATTTATTTAAAAAAGGTAAACCTGTCGATGAAAATACCTTTAAAAAACGTTTAGATTATATAAAGAAATCTGATTTAAAGATATATAATGCAAAGAGTAATAAATATCACAATTTGACTTGTAAATATGGTATGATGGCACATAATTATGTAATTTTACCTAAACAACAAATCCCAAAAGGTGCAAAACCTTGTAAATATTGTTTTAAGAAAAATTTTAAGAATCATAAGAATCATAAATATAATAAGAAAAATATAAAATGTCCATCACTTGTTTATACAAATGGTTGTATTAAAGTCTTTTATACTGATTTTACAACAAAATTAAAACCTGATAGAAAAGGTAATACTTTCATTTGTAATGAATTAGTAAAAGAAATTAATGCAGCAAAATCGACTATTGATATAGCAATTTATGGTTATGATAGAATACCTAAAATTGAAAATGCAATTAAAAATGCAATTGCAAGAGGCGTACGAGTTAGACTTGTATATGATATTGATAGCAAAGATTCAAATATTTATGCTAACACTAAGGATTTTGTAAATCTTATCAAAAATGCTAAATCTGATAAAGCCCCAAACTACGTGAAAAATCCTGCAAAATACACAAATTCTATTATGCATGATAAATTTTATATATTTGATAATTCTAAAGTTATAACAGGTTCGGCTAATCTGAGTTATACAGATATGTCAGGTTTTAACTCAAATAGTGTTATTTTAATAAATTCAAAGAAAATCGCTGATATTTATACACAAGAATTTGAACAAATGTACAATGGAAAGTTTCACTATTTAAAACATGAAATTCCAACAAAAAAGAATATTACTCTTGGAAAGTCAGAATTATCAATTTGTTTTTCACCAACAGATTCTGCTATTGAAAAAACGATTGTACCTTTAGTTAATAACGCAAAACATTATATTTATATGCCTGTATTTTTGATTACTGATAAAAGATTGTCTGCAGCTTTAATTAATGCAAAGAATCGTGGCGTTGATATAAAAGTTATAGTTGATGCAACTAATGCAAAAGCAAAATATTCAAAACATCGTTTGTTAAGGCAACATGGAATAAAGGTTAAAACAGAAAATTATGCAGGGAAATTACATTCTAAATCTATGATAATTGATGATACTTATACAGTTATAGGTTCTATGAATTTCTCAGGTAGTGGTGAAAAGAAAAATGATGAGAATTTAATTGTTATTAGAAATTCTGGTTTAGCTAGACATTATAAGAGATTTTTTGAATATTTATGGGCTAAAATTCCAGATTTTTGGCTAACGCATGATGTTAGTGCTGAAAGTATTTATTCTATTGGTTCTTGTTCCGATGGAATTGATAATGATTATGATGGTTTAATTGATTCTGCTGATGAAGGTTGCAAAATTAAGTTTAAGAAAAAATATTCTAAACGTTAAATTACTAACTCATTATTTTGAAGTTCTTTTCAACGTTATTTTTTATAACGTTACTAAGAGCATCAATTTCTGTTTTTATTGAGTTTCTTTCAGTTTCTAATGTTGATAATATTGTATCGTAGGTTGTATCTTTATTGTTAATTTTATCCATTGCTGCTTCATAATCTTGTGAAGCTTGTTCAGTTTTTGAGTTGTCTGTTACTTCTTTAATATTTGTATTTAAAGATGCTGAAGTTTTAGATAACATACCGTTTTCATCGTCCCAAGTTGTTAAGATTACTTGAGCATTTTTAATCATATTTTGTACCCAAGTGTCATTTTTTGCACGTTCATCACTAGCACCTATCCAACCACCAGCAGAAGAAATAGCATTGTAAACTTGTTCATAGTATGGACCTAATACTTTATCACTAGGTACAAATTCTATGTCAGGAGTGTATGCATTCATTTCAGATTTTAAATTTAAAAATTCTAAGTAGTTATTAACATCTTGTTGTGCTAAACCTTTGTTATTTAAGAAGTTCTTAACATATACTGATTGTTCTTGAACACGCTTAAAGATGTTAGTAAGTGCTTCACCATAGTTTTTAGCACCATAACTACTTAACATTGATTGAGTTGCAGAATCATACAAATCAAATGTATCTTCAACATCTGTTTCATTTGCTACGGTATTACCCAACATCATTTTGGTTTCAGTTTTTTGTGTAGCTTTGTATTTCGCACTACCACCGTTTAACATCATTTCGTACTTTTCATTTAAGTTAAATTTATCACCGTCATGTGATGCGTATTCTTTGCCATTTACTGAAGCACTCATGTTATTAATATAATATGTAACTTTAACATTTGTAGCTGTTCCACTTGAGTTTGTATCACTATCTTGGCGGTACATATTGTTATCAACAGTATTTGTCATATTTACTGCACTTTCAATAATTTGACGTTCTTGTGCTGTGTAGATGGTTGTGTAATCAGTAGAACCCATAATAACTTTTGCTTGGTTAATAAAGTTTGAAGCCATTGAATCTTGACCATAATAGGTTTGGTATAAACCATTTTTGTCTTTTGATGGAACAAAACTAAGAGCCAAACTTGTCATTGTACTTACTTGTTCATCTTTTGCCTTTGCAGTATAATACTCATTAAGAGTAGTTTCGGTCATGATTTTATCCCAGCCTTTTTCAAGGGCTTTGTTATAGTTGATTTTTACGTCTTCGTTATGGTCAACTTCTGTGTATGTAATACCAAACTTACCAGCGAAATCTCTTGCACTTGTTACGCTATCATAGTTTTTGCCGATTTCTTCTGGTACGTATAGTTTACCTGTTTCCATATCTTGAACATAAAAAACATTACCCGTTGTTGATGCAGAGGTATTGTATCTCATTAAGTTGTTGATACTGCCATTTATCCAACAACAATCGCCTGTTTCATTGTTTGTTTGACGAGTTTTTAATGCTGTATCATTCAAAGCATTTAAATATGTTCTGTACACCTTATCTGAATCATTAGCAAGTTGCATCTTACAATTTTGAAGACGTTGAGCTTGGTTCTCTAGAGAATGTTGTCTAGATGTTAATGATAGAAGTCTTACTTGTGATGCTGCTAATCCCACTTGTTAATTCCTAATCCTTAATAAGTACGTACAGTTTTTACTACGACATTTTTCGATAAAACTTTAGAGATACATTTATAAATGTTTACATTTCGTTTACAATTATATTTATGTAACGAAATGTAACAAAAGAGTAAAAAAGATTAAAGAAAAAAAGAAACGTGCCGTAGTAATAAGTATAGGAAAATTATAAAGGAGAAAAATTATGGGTCTATCAGCTTCACAAGCTAGATTACTAAGCTTAACAGCAAGACAATCTAACCTAGAATATGAAGGACAACAAATAAACCAACAAAGAACAAC
>JBNMJS010000017.1:0-27095 GCA_050873965.1 Cyanobacteriota bacterium
AAGTAATTATTTACATAAGTACATAAAATCATAATGCAAAACGGCTAGTACCAATAGGTACTAGCCGTTATTTTTCAAATTAAATTGTAACTACTAAACTACATAACTTACAGGGTGCGTTTGCTTCTTTTTACCACCAAAAAGTGAAGTAATGCTTTCTTTTAAACTAATAATACCTTCATAAATTTCTTGGTTTGACAAACCTTCATTCACTTTTACCTTTGGTACAGACGTGCAAGCAACTTGTGGTTTTGCTAAACAACTTGCAGGCAAAATGTCTTTAGAAGTAAAACTTGCCCCTTGATAGGGAAATAATACTTTCATAATAAACACCTCGATTTAGACCACTCATATTATAGCACATAAAAATATTTTTGCAAGCCCAAAATTCAATAATAATGTACATTCTAGCCGTTTTTAAAGTGTAAATTTTACAATTCTAATCGATATAATTCAGATATATTTTGAAAATATTTATAAAAAATTCTCAAAAAAATTTTTATATATTTTCTACATTAAATTAATTTTGATATTTTTTATATAAACTTAAATATTACAAAAGAATAAAATAACGAAGAAATCAAATATAGAGTCATTCCGAACTCGTTTCGGAATCTATTTAAAATTTTAATTTGTTCAATTGTTATTTTCATTTTCTTGTGCCGACAAGAAAACGAAACAAAAGAAACTCGTGAATTTACAGATATTTTTAATATGCTAGTAAATTCACTCAAACACCTCAACATAAAGCAGAATAAAACAATGATAGTTCATTTCGTTAAGGTCGAATTTTTTATATCACTTGTTAAATCACATTATTACGAGGAACAGATTTTCGACTCTGTCGAGCAAAATTCTTTATAAATGTTGGGGCATTTTGTGGACTTTTGCCACGTCGTTCCTTTTGATAATATGCGTAAGTCATCGGTAAAACATCACTCCTCAAAACCTCACCATTAATAATAGTCGCAACAAAAACTGTATGTGTATCTGTTTCAAATTTATCAACAACATCACATATCAAATACCCGATTGCAGATTTTATTACGCATAATTCATCAATCTTTAAGCATTCAATATCTTTAAACTTATCACTATCACGACCAGATTGAAAACCAAGACTAGCAATAATATCATTATCAATATCTTCACCCAATATAGAAACTGCAAACTTTTGAGAACGGTTCAAACACTCATTTGTATAATTATTATGATTCAAACTTACAACAACAGTATCATACGTAACCTGCATTACGCTATTTGCTATACAACCTATATCACGTCCATTATCTAATGTACTAACTGCGTACATACCATAAGACAACTGTTTTAATACATTTTTATCCATATACCCCCTAAAAAAAGGGAGATAAAATCTCCCTACAAGTCTATTGTTTTGAAGATACAAACTTTTTCGCACAATCTAACATTGTACTAACCAATTCTGAATTAGAATAAATATTCATTCCATTCAGTTCCAAAACCTGTTTAAATCTATCTTCCCAAATATCAAAAGTTTCTTCATCACTCATATTAATAACTTTTGCAATAGATTCTAACTCCTTATAATCAATTGGTATAGGCAAAGCTCCTCTCAAAATATCAACAACATCTAACCTTTTATTACGAGGAAACGCTTTTAAAAAATCTACAACTTTCATTTTCTTTGATTTCAAAGTGTTCCTTATTTTTAATACAGAATCGTCAATCAAAATCGGCTCTTGTGGAAGTCTATATTCCTCAAACACCTCTGGTTCAACTTCCATCACAGTTGCAATACGCTCTAATGTTGTACCTCTTGTTGAAAACGGAATTGTATTATCAATCAAATTATAAACATAAGATAACGTAACACCTATCATTTGAGCAAAATCTTTTTTATGCAATTTGTTCTTTTCTAAAAATTCTGAAAGTTTTTTAGAACTTTTCGTACTTATTGTTTCTTTCATAAAATTACCCTTTCTTTTTAATTATCAACATTATTGTATTTAGTTGACAATTTTGTAATCGTTAATAAGATAATCATCATGGTAATATTTATTTGGCATAAAGATTAAAAAGGAATTTGAATATATTAGAAAAATTATAATGCCCAATAAGTAACTTTATGGTATTATTTTAGAAGTAAAGGGGGCTTATATGAATTTATTGTTAATAAAACAAATTGGTTTATTTAGTGTACTAATCGGACTAATAATTGGTCTTGTTACAATAATTCCATTTATAGGTCCTATTGTTTTTACATTATATTTTATGGCTTTGTCAGCAGGTATAATTATTTACTTAAAAAAGAACAATATTCTTGGTGATATAACAGTCAAAGAAAGTGGAATACTTGGTGCAGTAATCGGTTTTGCATCTTTCATTGCATTTTCTGTAGTATTTGTTCCTTTATCAACATTATGTTCTTTTATTTTTAATGACTGGGCAGGTAAAGTTATTGTTCAATGTTTCACATCACCAGCAACATTTTTTGTATTTTTATTCTTAATATTCTTTGTTGCTCTTTTATGTGCGTTGATGAATGGTTTTTCTGGTGCTGCAACAGCATACATTTATGAAGTACTTGCTAGCATAAAACACGATGAAGAAAACTACGAAAAATATGAAAACAACAATTTGAGGTAATTATGAGTTTTGAATCAAAAATAAGAACTATTCAATGGGTAGATAATGTTTCTAGAATGGTTGACCAAACAAAAATCCCTTATGAATATGTAAATGTAGATATAAAAACAGGTCAAGAAATGTATGATGCAATCCAAACAATGATTGTTAGAGGTGCACCAGCAATAGGTATCGCCGGTGCTCACGGTGTTGTATTATACGCTCAAGAATTAGAAAAAGAAAATCTTTCAAGAGAAGATTTTATAAACAAACTTATCGAAAAATCTAACTATTTAAAAACATCTCGACCTACTGCTGTTAACCTTATGTGGGCTGTAGATAAACAAATAGAACTAATAAAGAATTCAAAATCTGACATTGCTGGTATCGTTGAAGAACTAAAACAAAACGGTATCAAAATGGAAAATGATGATATTTCAATAAACAAAAGAATTGGTGACAATGGTGCAGAAGTTGTCCCAAAAGGTGCAACAATTCTAACTCACTGTAACGCCGGTGCCCTAGCAACTGTAGGTTATGGTACAGCACTAGGTGTTGTTCGTTCAGCATTTGCAAAAGATAATACAATACAAGTGTTCTCTGATGAAACAAGACCTCGTCAACAAGGTTCTAGAATCACCACTTTTGAGCTTAAAATGGACGGTATCCCTGTAACTATGATTACAGACGGTATGTGTTCATACTTTATGAAAAAAGGTATGATTGATATGGTTGTAGTTGGTGCTGATAGAATTGCATCAAACGGTGATACTGCAAACAAAATCGGTACATACACAGTCGCAATTGCTGCAAAATATCATAATATACCATTCTATATAGCAGCACCGTTATCAACAATTGATACATCTATCAAAACAGGTGATGAAATACCTATCGAAGAACGTTCACACGAAGAAGTTACACATATCAATGGTAAATTAGTTTGTGCAGAAGGTATCAACGTAATCAATCCAGGATTTGATGTAACTCCACACGAATTGATTACAGGTATTATTACAGAAGTTGGTATATTAAAACCTGATTACAACACTTCTATTAAAAATGCTTTTGAAAAATTTCACGCAGAACAATAAAAAAAGACCTCTCGAAAGGAGAGGAACGAGCGATGAGGATTATATAATCTTATATTAATCCATTGTTTTGATATTACATTGTCATAAAGCATTACAAAAGATAAGAAGAACAGACTATTTATATATTTTTAGGTTAAAATAATTGTATGATTAAAGATTTTAAAATTAAATTATTAGACAGATACATACTAAAACAAGTTATAGAAATGTTTATAATGGGTGTTTTAGTATTCACATCTATTATCTTTGCATCTGATACATTTATGACTTTAATCAAACAAATTGCAAAATATGGTATTCCATTCAAGATTGCATTCATTCTAGTAATTTTGAGTTTGCCATCAATCTTTGTAATGACTATCCCAATGGGTGTGCTTTTATCAACAGTAATGACTCTAAACAAACTAAGTTTAGCCTCAGAACTTACTGTTATGAGAGCATGTGGTATAGGGTTTAACAGAATAGCAAAACCTGTGTTTGTCTTTGCAACAGTAATGTGTCTTGCTAGTTTCTTTATAAACGAAACTATTGTACCGGTAATGACAAAGCAATCTAAAGACCTTGCTCTTTGGGCATTCTGTCAGAAAAACATTCCAGAGGGTAAGCACGATTTCACTTTCCAAGAAGTAAACGAAGACAAAACTTTAAAACGATTATTTTATGTTGAATCTTGTGAAGATAAGCAATTCCATAATGTAACAGTACTTGATATGTCCAAAAAAGATGCCATTCACGTATTGCAAGCACAAGCCGGTGGTTCATCTCCAAAAGGTTGGATATTCACCAATGGTATCGTTTATACTATCGCTGATAAAGGTAAAATCCTTAATGCCACTTATTTTGGAAGAACAGTTGCTCAATTTGGTGTAAACCTAAAAAAAGAATTGAAACGTAACGTTGCAAATGAGCATAACTTCTTACAATTATGCAGATTTATTGCACATAACAAAACTATTGATTACAGACGAGTATTAATTATTGATTTATTTGATAAATTAGCATTACCATTAACAACAATTGTACTTGTGTTAATTGGTATTCCACTTGCAATTACTCCACCAAGAGTAAGATACAATAGAGGTTTCTTATTTAGTATTTTAATTATTTTTGCATACTACTTAATCCGTGCGTTATCGTTATCATTTGGTGAAGCAGGAACTATCAATCCGTTCTTGGCGGCATTCTTACCAAACATAATACTAACAATTGCCGGAACCTATCTATATTATAGAAAAGTATTTACTATTACTTAAAACTTATGCTTTAATATCAAAAATTTGATTTAACTTATCCATATTGCTATTAACATTAGCAATATTTTCAGATTCTTGTGAAGCACCCTTAATAGCAGTTAAAATAGCATCTGCTTTTGATTTAGGATTTTTTGTATAATAACAACGATTACCAGCAGATGCAGTAAATAATGATCCATCAATTTCTTGTCTAACTGGAACTGGAACTTCTGCATTTTTCTTAACAATTTTTCCAACTTCTTCTACAAAATTTGCTCTTTCATTTATTGGTAATTCACTAACAGCTGCTCTATAATATTTCATAATATTAGCACTAGGTTTTTCAAAAGCCATACCAAAAGATTGATTACGATTATAAAAAGAAGAAATTGTATTCATATTTTACCTCACAGAATTAGTCGATACATTTATAATAAGAATGGTAAAATATATTTTTGCTACCTTAAAAAAAATAATTTACAAAGCACGAGCAATAATCTTTAAATTTTCATCAGTAATTTTTGATAAAGCCAATTCTTTATATTCTTCTTTTAACAAATTCTGTGCTTTTAAAAGTTCCATAACCTTAATGATAACTGTTTGATTACTTCCATTTAATAAAGGTACTAAACTATCTTCATCACGAACAATTTCTAAAACAAAGAATATAAAATCACTTTCTTCATACAATTCTTCATACAAGAAAGATGTCATAGGATACAAGTTTGCATTATTCAACAAGTTTTTAATATCATTAACTTCGTTCTTTGTATTTTTATCTTCATCAAACAAATATTCTTCATTTTCTGTAATCATATTGAATTTTTCTTTTGCCAAGAATAATGCAACAGCAGAAGGACCTGATGGAGAATTATTTAACAAGCGTTCTATAAATTCATAAAATCTAAAATCAATAACTTGAGATACTGGTAACAATTCAACAAGACCATTAACAATATAACAGAATGTCAAAATAGCATCTTCATTATATTCAGTTTGTAATAAATCTGTAAGTGGCACAAGATATGGAATATCTTCAGCAATATTTTCAGACATTTTAGAATTTTTCATTGCTTTGAACAAATATTTTAAAGCATCTTTATCCTGATAAGCAACCAAGAAATTAACAGCCTTCAATTGTTCAAAATCATCATCAACTTCAAGCATTTTAATTGCTTTATTATAAGCCGTTTTATTACCTAACTTAGATAATGCTCTTGCACAATTTTCAGATAAAGAACCATCATCGCTAAATGCATATTCATTCAACAATGCTAATGCTCTATCATCTTTTTTGTATGAGAAAAATCCAGCAGAATAAATCTTTGCATCTTCACTACCATTTTTCAACTTTTCAAGCATTGTATTTTCAACTTCTTTATCAGCAAACAGTGCCAATGTAGAAGATATAAAATCTTCATAATATGGAGAATATACATCTAAAAATTTTAAAAGATTTTTATAATTATCTTTATTACAAGCCTTTTCTAGACGTTTTGCGACATTTGCTTTAACAAAATCAAACAAATAATCATCTTTTGCAACAAGTTCTTTAAACAACGCAATATCAGCATTATTAATAATCTCAGCCGCAACAGGCTCATATTCTTTAGGATTTTTTCCTGTTAATAATTTAATCTTATCCATAACTCAATACTAATCTAAGTAAAATACAGTAACAACTTTATGATTTTCTTCAGCATATTCAACTGCTGTATGTAATGTTTTACTTGTATGAGATAAGAAACAAATCAATTGATTACAATCATCAATAATTTCTCTGTTACAAACTCTTGAAGCATCAGCCAAAGTCATCATTGCTCTATCAGCATGTTCAATAATATTAGGTACACCAATTAATTGGTTTTGAACATCGCTTGGTTGTTGTCCAATAGTTTGAGGTAAAATAACTTTCAATTTATCAGGATTTGATTTCATAGCACCTCTAATTGCCGCAGCATTTGTACCATAAGAACCACCTGATGTAATAATTGTATTACCTTGCATAACTAACGCTGTAGTTAAAGTTTCAATCATTTGTTGATGAGTGATAGCAAGGTTTCTTGAACCAATGATAGCTATTCTTTTAGCAGATTGTTTTATAGTTGCTAATTCCATTGAAAGTTCATCAACTGTATCTGGGCCATCTTGAAGAGCAATAGGTTTGTCATCAAAAGGTACCATTATCGAATTTTGCTTATTTTCATCACTACCATCTGCCATATTATTAATATCTGTCATTGTTTCACCTTCTAATTGCATTATATAAACTTTTCGTGTATGGTGTTAATAATATCACAAAAAATAGATTTTGGGAATAGGGAATGAAAAATATCTTAGAAAATCTCAACAAGGAACAGTTGAGTGCAGTTAAAACTACACAAGGTTCACTTTTAATCTTGGCTGGTGCAGGTAGTGGAAAAACAAAAGTATTAACTTCTAGAATTGCTTACATGGTACAAAATGGCATCAATCCTAGAGATATTCTTGCTGTTACATTTACAAACAAAGCAGCAAAAGAAATGAAAGAAAGACTTTCTGCAATACTTGGCGAAAATACCGTAAAATACATGTGGGTTGGAACATTCCACAGTATTTGTGGACGTATCCTAAGACAAGATATTGACAATTACCAATTCCAATCTGGTAAAAAACTTGATAAAAACTTTACTATTTATGATGAACAAGATTCTTTAGCACTCATAAAACAGGCAATTAAAAAATTAAACCTTGATGAAAAAATGTATGTTCCAAAACTTGTAAAATCTATTATTTCTAATGCTAAAAACAAAATGCAAGATGCATACACTTATGCAACATTTGCAAGAGATTTCAAAAGTCAAAGAATCTCGCAAGTATATGATATATATGAAACAGCACTAAACAATAATAATGCAATAGATTTCGATGACATGCTTATGCTATGCGTAAAATTGCTTGAACAAAATAGTGAAGTACGAGAAAAATATTACAACCGTTTCCAACATATATTGGTTGATGAGTTTCAAGACACAAACCAAGCACAATACAATTTGGTAAAAGCACTTTACACAAACAATCTTGAAACAATTCCACAAACACGTTCTCTATGTGTCGTAGGTGATGTTGACCAATCTATTTACAGTTGGCGTGGTGCTGATTTTAAAATTATTTTGAATTTTCAACACGATTTTACGGACTGCAAACTAATCAAACTAGAACAAAACTATCGTTCTACAGCAAAAATTTTGAATGCAGCCAATGCTATTATTGAAAATAACGAACAACGTGTTGATAAAGTATTGCACTCAAACAAAGGCGATGGCGACAAAATCACATACTATGAAGCCAATGACGATGCAGATGAAGCAAACTATATTGCATCAACAATCAAACGCACATCTGCAAACTACAACCAATTTGCAATATTATATAGAACAAATGCTCAATCACGTTCACTAGAAGAAGCATGTATCTCTTTAGGCATACCTTATAAAATTTATGGTGGTCTAAAATTCTATGACCGTAAAGAAATCAAAGATGCAATTGCATATCTTAAACTTATATATAACGAACACGATTCACAAAGTTTAAAACGTATTATCAATGTACCAAAGCGTGCTATTGGTGATACAACAATCAAACATTTACAAGATTTTGCAGATGCAAATGATATAAGTCTATATCAAGCAATCCAAAACCTTGATAAAATAGACACAATTCAAGCAAGAGCAAAAACAAAATTAGAAGAATTTGCAAAACTAATAAAATTCTTCCAAAATGCTCAGCCAAAATACCCATTACACGAATTCATTAGTTATATGCTAGAACAAAGTGGATATTTAAGAGAATTAAAAGCTGAAAACACTCCTGAAGACGAAGCAAGAATTGAGAATTTACAAGAGTTTGTAAACGTTGCTAGTGAATTTACACCAGAAGAAGAAAACAACACACTTGGAGAATTTCTTGCACAAGTATCTTTAGTTTCAGATTTAGATAATATGGAAGAAGTGAGCAATAACGTAACTCTTATGACACTTCACGCAGCAAAAGGTCTTGAATTCCCTATCGTATTTATGGCCGGACTTGATGAAAGAATTTTCCCTAGTTCAAGGAGTTCAAACTCTTTATCAGAACTAGAAGAAGAACGTAGATTGATGTACGTTGGCGTAACTCGTGCAGAAGAAAAACTTTATATTACTCACGCTCAAAGACGTCAAATGTGGGGTAAATATGATTACTACCAACCAAGCAGATTTATTGACGAAATTCCACCAGAATTGGTTGAATCAATTTCTTCAACAGGTCATTCGACTGGTAGAACATTCCAAAACGCAGTAAAAACTATTCAATCTCAGAATAGTAACAATTATAGTGGTTACACAACTACATCAACAAACAAAATTTCTAGTGGTGCTAGAAAATTAGGTAACCCACAAAGACAATCAAGTTACTCTTCAAACAATTCAGGAAATACAATTTCTAAAGGTGCTAAAAGACTAGGTTCTTCATCAATTAACAAGCCTGTTAGAACACCTGAAAAAGCAATTGTTATAAAATCCAATGCACACAAACAACGTGACGAAGAAAGAGTAAAAGCATTCTTTGAAAACAACCCTATAAAACGTAAACTAGAAGAACGAAAAAAACAACAAGAACAACAAGCACTTCTTGAAAAACAACGAGAAGAAGAAAAGAACGCTCCAATAGATTACTTCTTTAATGTTGGGGAAAGAGTTTTTCACGACAAATTAGGAGTTGGACATATTCTTGATGTAACTCAAATTGGTGAAAGCACTATGTACACAATAGACTTCGGCAAAATGGGTAAAAAAGCAATGGATGCAAACTATGCACACCTTAAAAAGTTCTAATCTCTAGGACATAAACCCTGACGAGATTCTGCGTATATTTTGTCCATAATATCACTCATAGGTTTTTCAACCTGTTGACGATATGTTTTCCAACTGCATTCTTGCTTGCCACTATCAACTTTTTTAAAGTATTCACTTGTATAATGCACAAAATATGGACGTATAACTTCATCACGTACATAACCATCAGGCATATATTTTTGCTCAACTGCATATACAGGTAATGAAAAACATATTATACAGAACAACGCCAATTTTTTCATACTTTAATAATAATATATACAACTAATTCGTCAAACTTTATTATTTCTATTCAAAAATCAGTCATGATATAATAATTCTATGAAATTAATAATTGGATTAGGAAACGTCGGGGCAAAATATTGTTTTACAAGACATAATGCAGGATTTATGCTTGCAGACAAAATTGCTATGGACAATAACGCTGATTTTAGAGAAAATTCAAAACTAAAATCATTAATAACAAAATTTTATAAAGATGGCGAAGAATGGATGATAGTAAAACCAACTACCTACATGAACTTGTCTGGTGAGGCTATGCGTGCTGTCATTGATTATTATAAAATATCTCCATCAGATATGATAATCGTATATGACGATTTATCACTACATATCGGAAAAATTCGTTTCAGAGATAACGGTTCAGATGGTGGACATAATGGTATAAAATCAATTATCCAACATCTTGGTTCAAAAAACTTCGCAAGATTAAAAATTGGAATTGGTCCACAACCACCAATTCCGTCAGAAGCATTTGTACTTCAAAACTTTGATAAAGAAAGTCTTGATATTCTAAAAGAAGTTCTAAATAAATCTGAAGAAGCAATTCAATATTATTTTGAAAACGGTATTGCTAAAACGCAAAATAAATATAACTAAAGGAGTAACGTATATGACACTTGCAGAACAATACGAAAATGATGAACAATACGAAAAAGCCTATGAAGAATATAAAAAACAATATGAAAACGGCAAAGAAAATGTTCATATTTTACAAAAACTTGGCCATTTAGCATCAATTTTAAATAAAAAAGATGAAGCCGAAGAATATTACAAAAAGGTAGTAGCATTAGATAAGAAAAATATTGTCGCATACGAACAACTTATGGATATTTGTTTTGAAAATGATGACAAATTTACTTATTATTTGTCTAGAGGTCAAATGCATGTTCTTCAAGAACAATACGAACACGCAATTAACGACTTTAAAAAAGCAATTGCACACGGCGAACACGATGAAAGATTAAACAGCACAAGATATATGCTTGCTGATTTGTATGAAAAAACTAATCAACCAAACAAAGCGATTGACGAATATTTAAAAATCTCAGATACAGAATATGCATCAAGCGAAACTTATTTAAAATTGGCTGCACTATATTACAAAACTGATTTTCTAGAAAGTGCTATTGAAATTCTTCAACGAGCAAAAGACGACGGATTTGAAGGACTTGATGAATCCCTTGCACAATATTATTCTAGAGCAAATGACTCTGAAAAAGCACTAGAATTAACAAAAGATAATATGCTTAAAGCAAGAAGTTTGATGGAACTTGGCAGAAATGAAGAAGCAATTGAACTATTGAAATCAATGCACGACAAATACAAAAATGACTCTCAATACTGTGCATTAATTGCTCAATACTACTTTGAAACAGGAGAATTAGAAACTGCATTAGAAAAAGTAAATGAATTTGCAAAAGTTGCACCAAATTCACCACTTATATATCAAATGAGAGCATTAATATATGAAAAGAAAGGTGATGAATTTAATGAACACGTAAACTGGGCAAAATTCAATAACCTTAAAGGTGATATAGATATAGCACTAAATGAATATATGATTGCTCATCAAATAGATGAAAATAATGTTGATGTAATTATTACAATTGCTGATACATTAGACAAAACTGATAAAAACCATTCTGTAGAATTTTATGAAAAATTATTAGAACTTCAACCTAATAACAAAAGAGCACTTCAAAAACTAGCAGAATTCAGAGATAGAATTGGTGATTATGTTGAAATGGTAAACTATTTAGACAAACTAAAACAAATAGATCCAAGAAATCCTTATGTAATAGCAAATTACGAAAGAGCAAACCAAATGGTAACAAATCCACCATCTATTATTGATAACATAATGAATTTCTTCAAAGGAATTTAATTTAAATAAAAAAAAGCACCGTTTGAACGGTGCTTTTAAATTCTTTTTCGATACTCGTTCTCTAAATTCTGTCGAAGATTTTTTCAATAGCTTCGTCAGATAAACCTAAATCTTTAGCAAAGTCATAAGCTTCTTCGAAGTCAGCCATAAATCCTGCGATTCTAGCTTCTTGACCTTCTTTTTTGTCTGGGCCATTAACTTTTGCTTTGAAGTCAACTGTTGTACCTGCCATATATGCAAATACATCATCTGCTGAATATTGTTGCTCTGCAGGTTTGTTATCTCTAACTTCTGGTTGAGCTGCTTTTTCTTCAGCTTTTACTTCCTCTTTACCTTGTGTTTTATTTAATGCTGCTGCGTTTTGTGCGAATAATTTGATGTTGTTAAGTTCCATTTTTTAATCTCCTATAAATTTCTCTTGATACTTTTAATTACGGCATATTTTTGTCAAACTTTAGACTTTTAAAGAATATATTTACAAAAGTTTACAAAAATTGTAGTATTATAAATAAAGTAAAGAGGTAAATACTTAATGGCACGAAAAAGAATACTTATCATAGCACTTGGAAACATTGCTAGTACTGTATATACACTACCTTTAGCAAGTGTACTTAAAGATTATAATTTTAGTGTTGAATACGTTGTTTCAGAAAAAGGTTTCAGCGTAATAAATAAAAATCCGAAAGTAGATAGAGTATTTTTAGCCTCAATGGAAAGATGGACTGGGAAATGGCTTAATTCAGATACTTGGGAAGCCTTTTTCAAACTAGTTGAAAGAATAAAATTAAACGAATACGACATGGTAATTGATTGCCAACAAGACATACGCAGTCTTTTGATATTTGCTATGTGCGTAGGTAGAAGAAAAATTACATACTCAGATGCAAAAGGATTTTCTTCAATCGGTGGTAATGAAATTATTGATTCTCAAAACCATACAGGAAACATGGTTGAAAGAAACATGAATATTCTTAAACATTTAAAAATTGATTACAACTCAATAGATTTTCCAATGCCAGAAATTGATTATAGTTTTGTATTAAAAAACGACAAAACTTTTGAACTACTAGACAAAAGCAAAGAAACAATAATTATTTCTGCAGGTGCTAGAAACGAAAACAAACGTTGGTCGCCAACCAATTGGAAAACCCTAATTGATAGAATAAAAGATAAATATAATCTTGTTTTCACAGGTAGCATATTAGATAAACCTTTTGTAAAAGAAATTGGTGGTGAAGGATTTCTAAATCTTTGTGGCGAAACAAGAGTTGAAAGTTTTATTGATATATTAAAAAGAGCAGATATAGTAATCGCTGGAGAAACTGAAACAACGGCTCTTGCTTGGGCAGTTCAAAAACCTAGAGTTATTACATTATTTACTTGTTCTTCACCTGAAAAATACAGCCCAATAGATGCAAATGACGATAAAAAGTATATTTCATTATATGGGAATTTGGAATGCCAACCTTGTGCTGCAGAAGTTTGTTTTGATACAGAAGCAAGATGCAGAAAATTCCCATCAGTTGAAGATGTTGTTCGAGCAATTTCTAATAAATAATTTTTGATTTTTACAAAATAACCATTAATTTCCATGCAAATTACCTGCATGGATAGGTTAAAATATCCCCCAAAAGTAGTACTAAATTATTTAATACATTTTCATTTTTCAAAAATTCAGCCCTCAATTTACCTTTCTTAACAATTCTTAATAGACCTATTATTATTGAGATACAGCGATTGTTTTTTTATTTATTTTCGAATAGGACTTGATTTTTTATCTTTATGCGTTAATATAATAGCATAATAAATTTTCCGTTGAATTCAATTTTGATGGAGTAGTTAACCGGATAAGGCGAATTTTTTGCGGAGTGCAATGTACAATTAAAAGAGGATTTAGATGATTAGAAAACTAGCATTGTTCACTATCTTAGTGATACTATTGGCTATGAAAGTCGAAGCATCGGAAATACCCGTAAACCAAGTTAAGGACACCATCGTAAAACATTCAGTAGAGATGGGTATTGACCCTGCACTAGCATTATCACTTGCTAAAGCAGAATCTGGCTACAGCCACAAAACAAAAAGTCCTTGTGGTGCAGTAGGCGTATTTCAACTCATGCCGGCAACGGCAAAAAAAATGGGTATTAACCCATACCATTTGAGCGATAACATCAGAGGTGGTTTAATGTACTATAAAATGTTGTACAAAATGTTTGGTTCAAACGAACTAGCATTAGCAGCATACCACACAGGTCCAGCTTATGTACTTAAACACAAAAGCCCAGCCCCTTGCTCAAGAAAGTATGTTTCGTCAGTTATGTCTGACTACTACCACTTAAAGGCTCATACAGACCCTGCAGTACAAAGACATAACGCACAGGAACTAGCAAAAAAACAAGCAGCAGCAAAGGCAGCCGCTGCAGCAAAAGCTAAAGCTCAGTCACAAGCAAAAGCTCAAGCCGAAGCAAAGGCACAAATGGAAAAGAGCGTTTCTGTGAATTCACATCAAGCAAACCCTATCTCGACAGAATCTAATGAGGTAGAACTTGAAGAAGTAACTTTATAGAGTTATAAAAGCCGAACATAAAAAAGAGATACTTAATTTTAAAGTATCTCTTTTTTATTATATTAAATTATGCTAAATAATCTAAAATTGCACCACCAATTTCTTCATTGGGATCAAAATTCGCATTTGGCTTTTCTTCTGAAATAGAATTTTTGATTAACATCTTTACCAATGGTCCAAAAGCATCAGGAACTTTTGTTTTACGATAAACACCAGCCAAATAAGTTTGAATATTTGGCGATTTTGTATCATTAAACCTAGAAAATGTTGGATACATTTTATCTATACCTTTAACACCATTATCCAACATACGATTAACTATATATAATGACTCTGTCACTTCTTGCTCATTGTCAGTTTGTTTTAATACACTATCAATATATGGCAAAGCCTTTTCTTTTTGACTAAGGTAATACATAACTTTTACCTCATCAAATTTGCAATAGTTTTGATTGTTTGATGGAAATATAACATCATTATTCTTTTGTGAAATAGTTAATGGCATAATTTCAACTCCTCAAATACCCTATGAATAAACATAAGGAGCTCCATTTTTAATTTCATTAAGAATATTGTCTGCTACTATTTTTAATTCTTCATTAGATTTTCCATTTTTCTTTTGACGATAAAATTCATCACATAAAGGATTGATTGAAGAATCTTTCTTAGATTTAAAGTTTCTTAATTCAGTAGCAACCAAACGTTTTTGCAAATTCAATTCGGTTTGAGCGTTATATTTTTTCACTTGAACATCTTTTACTGCACCAACACTAAGTTGACCTAAATATGCTGTTGCAGTTGCTCCAGTAACACCAAAGAATAAATTTTTAAACTGTTTGTTATCAGAATCAATCAACCAGTTATATAAAAAGGCTTTATAATCAGAAACGTGAGAATAGAAAGTATTTCTATCTTGACCTGAACCACCTAATGCACTATTTGCTCTTTCTGTTGATTTACGAATATTAAACAAATTATCTTTGATAAATTTCTTTTTATCTTTTTCGCTATCCCACTTCATTTTTTGTGCAGTAGAATTTACGAAATCGGTATCTGCAGAAATATCAACAAACAAATTAGAAATTTTTTCTCTATCAATTTTATTTGCCAAATCGTAATTTTCTTTACCCATTTCTTCTACAGAACGAGTACTTGATTTTTCGGCAATTTCAGTAATTACGTCTTTTACTTTTTCGACACCACGTTTCATAGCCTTATCACTATTTCTTAAATTCTTCATTGATAAGTAACCTAATCCAACAATTGCACCTGTTGAAATAGCACCTAATGCCATATAACCTAAATTCTTTAAAAAAGTATTCTTTTTCTTAGTATCCTTTTTATTTTTCTCACCTTTAAAACTTATATGACTACTAAAATTTTCTTTTGAATTATTAGAGTCCTCAGTTAATGCTCCATTAAATTCTTTTGCTTTTTCAGCAAGCATATTTCTAATAATCTGCATTTTACCTGAGAATGATTGAGTTTCTACATTAATTAAATTTTCTTGCAAATCTTTATGAATGTCTGCTTCTTTTTTCTTTACCCAAACATCTTTAAAACCTTCACAGAAAGTTTTCCCCATAAATGCCATAGAACTAAACACGGCAAGACCAGCAGCAGCGATTGCTGTTTTTTTATTTGGATTTGAAACAAGCCTATATATTGCTTGATCCATCTCTCTATTGATACAAACATTTCTTGTAAGTGATGGTAATTTCTTTGCTAAATCAACATCAACGGCATCTTTAGAAGATTTTGCAATCAAGCCAGTAACACCAGCCAAAAAGCCCATAAATCCGACTGTAGCACCTGCTATTGGCAATAAACTTTTTTCTTTTCGAGTATTTTTTTCATACAATTTATCAGGCAATTCAACAGTATCAGCAATCAAAAGCGAATTGTATGATTCACTTAATGGCATATTAGAATTTATCATCGCACCTTCTCTTGCAGAATTTACGACTTTAACTTGCGTCTTAGTTAAATTTCTTCTAATCCTTTGACTTTCTAAATCTTGATTAATATTCATCTTCTAAGTCTTCCTCATCAGGCTTATCTGAAATTTTTTCTAGCATATGTTTTAGTTTATTTAGTTGTTTTTCGAATGCTATCATAATTTCATTTTCATCACTTTCATTTTCTGTAGTAAATATTTCAAATATTGAGAACAATTTTTTCTTAATTTTCTTTGATAAATCAGATATACGTTTGTTAACAGCCGCCTTTAATTCACCATATATTGCAGTTAATTTATCAGATATATCGGCAAGTTTTTCTGAGAACTTTGCTAAATTATTCAACACATTAGTTGGTAGATTTTTAAAAGTTTCAACAACTGGTAATACCAATTTTTGAGCAACAAATGCAACAGGTTTCGTTAAAACATTTCCATTCATATTTTGGATAAATTGATTAAGTTGTTGAGCAGCCTTTGTCATATCAGCTTCAAACTTTGCCATAGAAAGGATATGTCTTTGAAAATCAGCCTCACGAGCCATACGAGCATTTTTTAAAGATTTAAGAAATGCACCAATTGCAGCACATTCATTCCAACTCATTTCACCTGGTTTCGCTGAAAAATCGGCAGTCTGAACTTTCTGAGAACTTCCACCCATTCCAGAACAAATAGGGCAAGCACCCGGTGGTAAACCGTGAGGGCAAAGACCTGCACGTACAGAACCTACTGACGATACACCAGTTGTCATTTTCACCTTTCCAATGATAGTGTCTTAATAATATCCCTACCAATGTTTTGCGACGAAACATTGATAAAAGTTAGAGCGTTCCGACTTTTACGGCTGCGGCACAGTTGAAGATATTCACTCCATTTCCTCTATAATTATTGTAAACTATGAAAGCCCTCAGTCAACGATATGTAAAGAAACATCAAACTATTTAAGTTTATATAACGGACTACTAAATGTTGTATCTTTTAAAACATTTGTTCCTTCAGTGACAAAATCTAAATAAATAGGATCTGTAAAAGTTGTACCTACCAAATTAAAATTGTTTTTCTCAACTAATTCAAAGTTTTTCATATTCAATTTATGCCTATTTGGACCTGCATAAATTGGCATATCAGGTTTTCCCAAATCTTTTACAACCATTTTTGCAAAATCAACAATTCCGTCTTCAATCTTATCATTATATTGATATTTAGGTTTTAATTCAATATTATCAAGTAATAATGCTGGTTTCCCGTCAATTTTAGCAACATACATCATAGTATTACCAATGCCATTTTCACCATCTTTCAATTCAATTGCTTGCACCATTTTATTTTTAATATAATTCGGAGCAGTCCAATCATTAAATGAACCAATCGCTGTACAACAAGATGCATCATTACCTAAGAATAATGCATGAACAATGTCATTCATATCAACTTTTTGAATTTGTATATCTGATTCATCTGAATTTTTCACTTGTCTTACACGTTTCATTTCATTATGACGAGTAGATATATGGTCTTTAAAAGTTTCTTTCATTTTATTAACAGAAGAATCTGTTGAATTCTTTTTCCAAAAATCATTTGTTGTAAATTCTTCATCAATAAGTTTAAAAACGTTAGATAACTGTTTAAATTCAATCGGCTTACCATCTTTACATAATTGTAATTTTTCTTTTGTTCCATCATAGAAACCATCATCAACATAAACGGCTTCATTTGTTTTATTAAAAGTAAAACCATTATCTTCTAATCGTTTTAATAACTGATTTTTAGGATTTTCAGGAAGTGTAGAAAAAATTTCATCATTAAATTCTGATTCTAAATTCCTTATTGTATTCTTAGATTGTTTGTCATAATCATTTTTAATTTTTATATTTAATTTCAAATTTGGATTAAATGTTGACCAATTTTTATAATTAAGACCTAAGCGTTCAAATAAAGACTTTGTATCTTTATTCTGCATAACATTCATCGTGTTCAAAGACGCCTCAACAGATTTGTTTGGATAAGCCGACAAAATAGTAATTAAATTTGAAAAAGTAGTTTTAAAATCGTTATCAACAAAGAACATTTTATCTAAATACTTACTTCTAGCAAAATCGAACTTGTTTATAATTTGTTCGGGTCTATTAATTTCTAATGACTTCCAAACTAAATTATTTAATTTATTATGATAAATTTGTTTTTCTTCTTCTGTTTTTGGATTCATAAACGGAGCAATTTTATTTGCATAATAATAATCATTTTTATGTTTACCCTCATTTTGAATTAAACCAAGATAAATTTTGGTTGCACTTACTTTATCTTCAGGATTTTTTATAGAAGAGTTGATTATCTCACTTTTTTGTTTTGATAGAGTATTTATTTTAATAATTTGATTCTTTCGTTCAACATCATCAGTAATCGAACGTAGTTTAAGTTTATTTTCTTTAATATTTTTATCTAAAACAATGACTTCTTCAGAAGATGTTGGGTTAACAAGTTTTATCAAAGGTTGCAAATGTTTTTTATTCAAATCTAATGGATAAGTTTCTACAAAATCTATAACATTTGCCATACCACTTGAAAAAGTTCCGACAAGAGTATCTTTTCCAACTGTATCTAATATACTAAGAACAGAGTCAAAATCATCTTTATTTCCTGCGAATGCATCAATTATGTGAGCATCAGTTGCTAGATTATTTGCCCCACCAAGCATACTACGTTTTTTATCAGCAGTCTCCATAACATCAATAACTGCTCTTACATCTTTTTCATCTTTACTGAATTCAAGTACTGGTAATAAATATTTTGAATTTATACCTTTCTCTTGAAATTCTTTCATTGATTTCAATTCTTCATTAACGAAAGTATTAAAAGGATATTTTTCAAACCTAAATTGAGATGCCAAATATTCTTTATCACAACCAGTATCTACCACCTTTGTAAAATCTTCAAAAGCACAATCGTCAACTTTTCTACCGATATTACTTAAAGTTTCCATATAATACGTGAAATTTTTATCGTGTTTATAATCCGATAAAATCTCTCTATTATTAGACAATGATAAAGCCAAGACACTTAATCTGTGTTTATTATGCATATCTTTATTCGCATTATAAATATCATTAAATACATTGAAGGCATCATTATCTAATTCATATCGACTTCTGACACCATTAAATTTGGCACTTGCTGTATTTCTATGCCTAATAAACGATGTTAAAAGTTCAGTATCTTCGATTTTTGGTAAATCTTTTGTTAGAGAATTGATTAGTTCAGGACTACATTTAAGAAAACGAACTGAACCTTGAATATCATTAACATCTGAAGCACTCATACCTAATCTAAGCATTTTTACAGATTGAGATAACAAATTCTTATCAAATTTTTTATACTCTGTATGACTACAATTAACAATCTCATAGGCATCTTTTTCTGGAACAGTATTGTAAATTTCTTTTATGTCAGATAAAACAGATTTTGAATATCCATCTTTTTCTTGAATAAAATTCAGAATAACTGACTTGTGATTAATTTTATCATCTGAAGGCTGTTTGATAATATCAGACATAACATCTTCAGCTTTTGCTCTAGATATATATTCTTTTTCAGAAGTAAACAATTTCTTCAATGCACCCCAAATGCCTTTTGATTTTTTTTCAGGCTTGCGTGCAAAATCTACAACATCTTTACTTAAACCTTGAAATGATGGTTTTTGGTAGTTAATACGATTTTGTGATGTTGATTGATTGTTAAGATTTTGTCTGATATTTGATTCAAACTGAATATTCATATACATATATAATGTATGTAAATATATTTTTTGCTAAAAAAGACTCTGTTTTACAGAGCCTTTTTTATTTCAAATAAAATTATGCTGATTGAACCTGAGCATTTTTTATTATCATTTGGAAGAAAGTAATCATTGCTTGGTCTTTATTTTGTAATGCCCATTTTATAATTGGCTTTAATGTTTGCCAAGCTTCTTTTGGATTTGTTTTGAATGCTTGTATCATTGCTCTACCCAGTTCTTTAATATTTAGAACTTTATCATTACCATTAAAGCCACAAACATCACGTATTGCTCTTTGTGTTTCAATTCTTTGCAACGTTGCTTTCATCAAATTAGAATTATTTGAATCTGGAATAATATTTAATTCTTTCATAATGTCAGAAATAACAGTTTGAGTATATTGTGTGTTTTTCAAATTAACATTTGCTTTATATAACCTATCATCTAACATTTGAGCGACTTTATCGGCTATTTCATTTTTATTTGCACCCTTTGGTAAAGTTGCTCCATCTAGCATAGATTCAGCAATGCCTCTAGAATTACCAAACATCATATTCATAGATAATCCTATATCTTTAATTGTCTCAGCATTAGTACGATTAATCACATTACCAGTATCAATATATACAATTTCAGGTTTTCCAGTTGAAGCATTAAAATCTACAAATATATTACCAGCGTGTGGATCACCGTGAATTGTTCTAGAACCAGACTGACTAACAAATAATGCCTGTTCATTTTGTGCTAATTGATATGCAACACCAACATCACCCATCCATTTGTTAGGTTCTTTCAAAACAGGATATTGTTCAATTTCCTTTGCATATTTTGTCAAATATTCAGATGGATTAGTTTTATATAGTTGAATCATTTTTAGCAATTTATCTAATGGTACACCATCTGCTTTTTCCATTACCAATGATATATTTCGTCCATCTTTTGAACCAACTTCAAGAGTTTGAGCAACTCTATATCTTTTAGCACCATCAGCCATATTTTTAGCGCCCTGTGCTTCTAGTCCAAAATTAAGTTCTCTGTCCCAAGCATCAAACATACTATTTATCAAATTTAATTTATATTCTTTATCTGTTGCATCTTCAACAAATTCATTAATATATCTAGTAAACATTTCTCTATCTTGCTTAAATTTTTCAGGTGTTACCCCATTTTTTAACATTTTAATAACGACGTCTTTACCTTCCGGATTTTTTGCAAGATAAGTTTCTCCAATCGTACCTGCACCAAAAGATTTAACAAGTTGATATTTACCAGTTCCATATAATTCATCAGCAAGCACTTGAGCCTGATTCATATTTCTAGATACTGTACAATTACTTGTAAATTGTTTTAAAACATTTGTAACTTCTTTTGGCAAACTTTTATCTGATGAGAAAGTTTGAGCAAACTTCGCAAATAGAATATTTGCATTTTCAGTTAATGCCTGTATCTGTTGTTCACTAGATAATTTATTAAAGCCGTCAGATGTTGTTAATCTGTTCAATCTTTCTGCTAAAATTTGTGCAGATTCATCTAAACCGGACCTTGCAGCACTAGATGACATTGAAGTTAATTCTTCTTCTATTTTTTTATTAAATAAATCAACACTCTGATAATACTTTCTTAATTCTGTCAAACCACCTTCAATATCACCTGACAAAATTTTCTTTTGTGCTAAAAGAGCAGCATCATCTAATTTTAAAGCTTCAGTTCTCAAAGTTTTGTATGTACGACTTGCTCTATCAGGTAATGTACCTAACATTTTAAATGCACTCGTTTCTGGGATTTTTTTAGCCTCAGTAATTGCTTGTTGTGCAATATCTGTTGCATAACCAAATGTTTCTTGAGCCAATTCTGCTCCATCTTTCACAGTTGGAGATAATGCCTCATTAACTCTTTGAAAATATTGTATTTGTTCTTCTAATTGTTTGCTTAAACCTCCAAGTTTTTCATTTAATACATCTGAAATAGAAATACCTTTTTTCGATAATTTTGCAATTTCTTCTGATACATCTTTTCCATTCGCAAAATCTTCTAATATTTTGTTTATAGATTTCAAATTTTCATCTGCAATATTTTTCAATAGAACATTGACATCACCTGCATTTTGCAAAATAGATGATACATCACCACTCAATGTAGTTAATCTACCAGATGCAGAATCAATAATGTTTGAACCTTTATTTTTTGTATTTGCTATAAATGATTCAGCCTCTTTCATAATTTGACCAAATTGCTTAGCCAACTCGACATCAGGATTTTCTACTACTGGTATATTTTTAGATGCTGCTTTGGCTTTATCATAATTAGTACGAATTCTACTTTCAGCACCACCTATTTTGCTACCTGTATATTTCATTGCACCACCAATAATAGGTGACAATATTAAACCACCTAATGCACCTTGTCCAGCAGCATTCAATACATCATCAGCACTTCCGCCATCATAGGCTGTTCTAAATGCATTATCAATACCACCGGCTAAAGCACCATCAGCAGCCATTTCTGTACCATAAGCGATACCTTTCTTTATTGCACTTTCACCAATATACTTATAACCAGTTGGATTCATCAAAATTGATTTAGCACCTTGCATAATGCCAGTTTTAGCACCCTCTTCAACGGCTTCTTTTCCGACTTGTTTAACTGCCTGCAAACCTAAAACTTTTGCAGAAGTTTTTCCGACAGCACCACCAACGCCACCAGTAAGAGGTCCTAATAAACCACTAAAACCACCCGTCACAATATCACGACCAAAGGAATCATATTTTCTTCCACCTGTCAATGCATCTAAAAATTTAACACCACTTTTTACAACAGCACCAGTACCAGTAGCAAGACCAAAACCTATTGGAATAGACGCACCACCTGTAACTGGAGCAGATGCTATTGCAAGTGTATAAAGTAAATATGCACTCATACCAGATACTAAATCACCAGTAATATCTACTGCCATTTCTTGACCTTCTTTGTATCCATCAAGTGCTTTTTCAGATTTTAATTTTATTTCACCCTTTTCAAATTTTGCTAAATTTTCAGATGAATATTTTTCACCTGTTAATTTTTCAAAATTTTTCTTTACATCGCCACCTTTTTTCAATAATTCAACTTCTTCTTTCATTGAATCAGAAACTTTATTTGAAGAAGCCCCTATTCCAGTTAAATTTTTAAAACCACCCCATAGTTTGCCAATAATACCGTTTTCATCTTTTGCTTTAGACAAATTAACAGAAACATTATTCATTCTTGTTTGTAGCATTTTTGTTAATTCATCATTAGAAAGATTTGTTGTTTTCTTTTGTTTTGTATTACCTAAAGAAACACTATCAGATTTAGTAATAGCAACACCAGAATCAAACATTGAATTATCTTGTAATTCTTGTATATCAGACAAAGAAATCTGTCCCTCATCTAACATTACCGAAACAATTTCTTGTAAAGATTTTCCTTGTAATTGCTTATGTTTATCAACATAAGATGCTATTTTTTGCTGAATTGATACTACATTATCACCCATACTTACTCCTTCACGATAAACTAAGGTAACATAATTTATATTGTGTTACGTTATAAAACGACAAATTTATTTGCATCTTTAATATTTAATACAAAATCTTTACAAATTTTAATTTAGTGTAATTTCTACAAACCCAATAATATCTTACAAAAATTTTTAACTAAGGTAACACAATATAAATTGTGTTACCTTATCGTGTAAAAAATAACCTCTCTTTACCGTATCTCTGTTTGTTTTATAATTAAATAAAGAATAATATGAGAGGTGAAAATGTTTAAAGATTTTATATTAAAAGATACAGAATTAGCAATAAAACAAGCAGTTGAAGCAAAAGAACTTGGACAAATGGGCTCTACAGATGGAATTAACCTTGTTGTAGAGAAACCAAAAAATCCTGATTTCGGGGACTTTGCAATTAACGTTTCATCTCTTGCACGTAATGCAAGAATTGCTCCACCAATGATTGCAAATGCAATCGTTAAACATTTACCAACAACAGATTACACAACATCTGTAATTGGTGGTTTCATCAATTTCAAATTGAGTGACAAAGTTCTTGCTAACGTTATCAAAGAAATTTTAGAAAAGAAAGAAAACTTCGGTAAACCTGAACATATCGAAAAAGAAAAAATTATCCTTGAATACGTATCAGCAAACCCAACTGGTCCATTCCATATTGGTCACGGCAGATGGGCAGCAATGGGTAGTGCATTAGCAAACTTACTAAAATTCTACGGTCACGACGTATATCAAGAATTCTATATAAATGATGCAGGTAGTCAAATTCAAAAACTAGGACGTTCTTTAAACATAAGAGTTAAACAAGAATTAGGCGAAAATGTTGACTTTCCTGAAGACGAAGAAGAAAGAAAAAATTATTACGCTGGTGAATATTTAATCCCAGTAGCAAAACAATTCTTGCAAGAACACGAACCTACAGACGATATTACCATTTTGTCTGATTATGCAAAACAATATATGGAAAAAGTTCAAAAAGACTTGCTAGAAAAATTCAAAGTTCATTTTGACAAATTCTACTCAGAATTAGATTTACACAAATCTGGTAAAGTAGAAAAATGCTACAAACAATTAGAAAATAGTGGCAAACTATACGAAAAAGAAGGTGCAATTTGGTTCAAATCATCTGAATATGGTGATGACCAAGATAGAGTAATCAAAAAAGCAGATGGTTCAAACACATACCTAACTGCCGACATTGCATACCATATCGACAAAATTGAAAGAGGTTTTGATAGACTTATCAATATTTGGGGTGCAGACCACCACGGATATGTACCAAGAGTAAAAGCATCTATCGAAGCTTTAGGCTACAACCCAGACAAATTAGAAGTTTTACTTGGTCAACTTGTTAATCTTATCATAAATGGTGAAGAGGTTAGAATGGGTAAACGTCGTAAAATGGTAACATTAGAAGAACTTATTGATGAAGTTGGTGTTGATGCAACAAGATTTTGGATGTCTATGAGAAGCATTGATACAACTCTAGACTTCGATATTGAACTAGCAAAACGCTCAACTGATGAAAACCCAGTATTCTACGTTCAATACGCACATGCCAGAGCTTGCTCAATCTTGAGAAATGCTGTAAAAGAAAAAGTTAATGCTGAAACAGGCGAAACAACACCAGCACCAATGACAGAACAAGAACTAGAAGAAACTCTTAAAAACTTCAATGTAGATAGTATGATAAAAGCCGTTCCAACTGCTAAAAAACTTATCTTAAAACTTGAAGAATTCAAATCTATGATTGATTATTCAGCACAAACAAGAGCCGTTTATACAATTTGTAGATATGTTCAAGATTTGGCTGGTGAATTCCATTCATTCTACAATTCAAACAGAGTAATTTGCGAAGACAAAGACCTTATGAAATCAAGAATTTGTTTGATTTACGCAATCAAAACTGTATTAAAAAATGCTCTTGATATTCTTGCAGTAAATGCTCCAGAAAAAATGTAGAAAAAATATAATTAACAGTAAAAGCCGTCCTATATGGACGGCTTTTACTATATAAGTACTTCCAAAACTTCATTTATTTCTTCATTACTTAAATCTTGGAAACGTTTACCTTTATATTTATCTAAAATATATTGTTCTTTAGATTTATGATTAGCACCACATCGTCTTACATATTCTTTAACATGTGTCCCATTTTGTTTAACATAACTTCCGACATTAACAATACCATTACAAGTATTATTAATATTTTTCTTAAAATCTTCAAAAACTTTAAGAATATTTGTTGAATTTAATTCTGTTCTATCATATAGATTATCATAATTTTCCAAAAAAATGATTTTTAAAAAAATGACCATTTCGCTTAAGCAAATAACATTTACCTACATTTAATAATATGCTAGAATTTGTAAAAATATCACCTATTGAACAATAATTTATAATATCATTTAATGAAGTTTGAGGATTTTTAAAAAATTCATTATTTGTAATAATATTTTTACATCCCCAAGGTAAAAATGTTACTGCTGATTTTACAGGACGTTTAATTGCCAACATTTGTGCCAAAGAACCTCCTAATGAATGTCCGACTACTACAATATTACTAGCCCCATATTTACTTGCCAATGAATCATAAAAATCAATCAACTCATACAATTGATAAGGAATTTTATTTACTAACATCTTAAAATCATTTTTATAATCATTAACTTCATCTGAACCTCTAACAACAATAACCAACTCATTATTATTTTCTATAGCATACGCACAAAAACCTGTTTGTTCAGACTTTTTTATATCAACTATATTTTCATTATAATACTGTATCATTTTCAAATCATCGTATGATGCCTCACACATTCTTTTATAAATCTTATGTTTTTCAACCTCAGATTTTTCATAATAACTTGCATTTGTATAAAATTTTGTCATAATAAATAACTCCTTTCTATAATTCTTACGACTAAAATACAAAATTTGATATAATTATCATAATTTGCTATAATCAAAATTATGAAATTTATACAAAAAATATCCAACACTTTAAAAACATATTATTTCAATATGCTTTTTTTATTTTTACCACTCGATTTTTTCTGTATAAAATATTTTATTATTATCTCTAAGAAACTACGACTTATTGTAGAACCTTTTATAACGTTCTTATTTATTACATTTTCATATCTTTACATTAAACACTCTTTTATAACAAAAATTTGTAATGAAGAACATAATATTTTCAAAAATATTATTGATAAAATTAAACAATTACCTATTTATAAATTTATAATACCTATTCTTGCATTATTACCTTTAACTACGAACATAATATTA
>JBNMJS010000018.1:0-24842 GCA_050873965.1 Cyanobacteriota bacterium
CAACATTTCTTTGATTATATTATTATAACTGTTTTCTTTCTTTCGGAGTTGCGAAGCCCAAAGAAAGAAAACAGTAGAAAAAGAAAGAAAAGGCACGCTAGAGTAGTCACGAAAATATTAGCACTCAACCATTGAAGCGAATAACTCGTGATTTTGTAATTTTTAATGTTTCAAAATCACTCAAACAAATTCGCTATAGGGTTTCGTTTATGTTTTCGTGCCTACTATGTTGTTTTCAACAACAAATAATGAATACGTCACTGCGAGAAGTAGAGTTTCGGTAGGGCGATGACGAAGTCTAGCCCGTAACGTGGAGCAGAACCACGCTTCTGCGACCAGCCGAATAATTCAAGACAGGTGTTTAAGTGAATTTACTAACATATAAAATATCTGTAAATTCACGAGTTCCAAAACTCTATGCAGAATAATTACTTATGATGTGTGAATGGAGTTCAGGTCAGGAGTTTCTTTTGTTTCGTTTTCTTGTCGGCACAAGAAAATGAAAATAATAATTAAACAAATTAAAAATTTTAATAGATTCTTCGCTTTTTTCGGTCGCAATAAACGGCACCGTTCAAATTTAAATCAAAAAGCGTGGTTTTTGATTATAAATTTTCACCTCTCACTTTCGTTCGTGCCTCTGCTCCCTTTGCTCAGAATAACGAAAACTCTGTCATACTGAGGCTTTAGCCGAAGTATCTATTTTATCATTAACAAAATAATTCAAAAAATAAGACATTAAATTAAACAATTTCAGACATAAAAAAAAGCTATGTTAATACATAGCTGTTGATTAGGGATATGTGTATCGTCGTTTTTATTTAAGGAGTATATGGTTATATTAGCAGTTCGTTTTAGAAATAAAATCGGTAAAAAGTAGGATTTAAAATTTCACAAACAATACCAACGAAGTATTCTATTTTCTATAACACCGTATTTGTCATAGTTAAGATATTTAATATTAATAAAAATATGATAGAATAATAAAAAGGAGTTTAAGGCATGACAACAACAGTAGAAAAGCAAATTATTAAACCTAATAAAAGTCAAGAAGAATGTATAGAAGCATTAGATGGACCAATCATGGTACTAGCAGGGCCAGGAACCGGCAAAACATTTACCGTTGTTGAAAGAATAAAATACATGCTAAGTCAAAATATCATGCCTGAATCTATATTGTGTCTAACGTATTCAGAAGCCGCCGCAGCTGAAATGAAAACAAGACTAGTAAAAGAAGTTGGTGCCGTTGCAGGTGCTGTTGTTATTCATACATATCATGCTTTCTGTACAGATGTAATCAAAAATAATCCAATAGATTTTGAATTATTAGACGGTTTAACTGTTGCTGATGAAATGGTTAAACGTACATTGATGACAGATGCAATACACGAATACAAACCTAAATATCACATAACAAAATGGGGCGATGCTGATTATTATGTTCCTGAATTGTTAGGAGATGTTGATGCAATCAAAAAAAGCCTAATAACAAAAGAACAATATTTCTATAACCTTGAAAACCATGCTTTATGGCAAGGTAAAATGAACGAATTGGAAGAAGAAAAAATTGAACGTGAAGAAAAAAATAAAGCCATGAAATCTTTTATGGGTAAATACGAACAACATAAAAAGAAAATGGGAAAAGCACGTGAAGCATGGGAAATTTACGAAATATACGACAGAAACTTAAAACAAAATAACTATATTGATTTTAATGACATGCTAAATATGGTTTTAGACTCTTTTAATAATAATGATGAACTATTATCACGAGTTTCAAAAAAATTCAAATATTTTCTTGTTGACGAATACCAAGATACAAATATGATTCAAAATAATATTGTATTCAAACTTGCAGAAGGAGCAGGAAACGATAATATTTTTGTTGTTGGTGATGATGACCAAATTATTTATGAATTTCAAGGTGCAAGAACAGATACATTAGAAAAATTCTTAAAAAAATTCCCTCAAACAAAAGTTATTTGTTTAGATGAAAACAATCGTTCTACTCAAACTATTCTTGATTTTAGTTATAACGTTATTTCTCAAGATAAAACTAGATTAGAATTTAATCCAAATTTTAAGCAATTTAATATCAAAAAATCATTGAAAGCAATGAATAAAGATATTTGTGCAAAAGACAGACCAATACATCTACATTGTTTTGCAGATAATATTCAAGAAACAAATTTTATTGTAGAAGAAATAGAAAACCTTATTAAATCACCTGATGCACCAAAAGATAAAAAAAGAAATCTTGATTTATCACAAATTGCTATTCTAACTAGAGAAAATGGTGAGTTAGAAAAATACGCTGAACTATTAAAAGCAAAAAATATTAAATACCAATTAAAAAAATCTAGCAGTATTTTTGATATTAAATCATCACTATTAGTATATTTCTATTTAAAAGCATTATATAACCCTGTAATTTATTCAGAAAAATTATTTGGTTTATTAGGTTCAGAACCTTTTGATTTTGAAGCAGAAGATTATATGTTTTTGTTATCACAATTTAGATTAAATGGTAAAAATTTCGTCGAAAACATTAGATTAAATCTTGATTATAATTGGAAAAATAAAGAAAAAGTTCACAAATTCATTGAAACTTATGATAAATTAAAAAAATTACAATTAACGGAAAACCTTAAAAACCTTGTTATTGCAGTATGCAATGAAACAGGTATTCTAGAATACTTTGTTAATTCAGAAGTAAATCGTACAGAAAACATTTTGGCTATCAAAAAAATTATTGATGAAGTTGGAATATTTAAAAAGCATGAAAAAGGTGCTTTTTCACTAGGAGATTTTATAAAATATCTAGATAAAGCAATAGAATTAGATATTCCTATTGAAATAGAAAAAGATGAATTAATACAAAATGCAGTACAACTAATAACATTACATAGTAGCAAAGGACGTCAATTCGACTATGTCTATATGCCAAACCTTGTTGCTAAAAAATGGGAAAAGAAACGCAGCAGAAATAATATAAGTTTACCAATAATTAATGAAGATAAATTTGTAGATGATGACGATGCTGAAAAATCTTCAAATTTAAGATTGTTATTTGTTGGTATAACAAGAGCAAAATATGGATTAACTATTTCATATCCAAATATGACTAATAATTCAACACAAGAATTTACAAGTTTGTTATCTGATGCAATTACTGAAAATGGATTTGAAAAATTTGTACATGAAATGACTCAACAAGATTATATTTTTGAATTAGCAAAATCATTTAATCAAAAGAAATTTGATTATGTTGGTGTATTCAAAGATGAAATACGAGCAAGAATAAAAGATTTTATATTGAGTCCTAGTTCTTTGAACTCATATTTGAATTGTCCAAGAGAATTTTTATATAACAATCTTTTAAAGATACCAACATACGAAACTGATTGGTCAAATGCAAATTATGGTAGTGCTGTGCATAAAACATTAGAAAATGCTGCCAGAATGATGATAAATGAAAATAAATACCCTGATTTAGGAACATTTATACAAGATTTCAATAATAATTTAGACAAACAAGAATTCGATTCTGATGAAATAAGATTGAAATATAAAGAAAGAGGCGAAAATCGTTTAAAAGAATTTTATCCTCACTTTATAGGAACAAGTCATAACAGAATTGATAATGTTGAATATACTCTTGATACGGTACCAATAGACGACTATATAGTTACTGGTAAAATTGATAGAATAGAAAAAAATAATGATGGAACATACTGCCTATTTGATTATAAAACAGGTTCTGCGAAACCAAAATCTCAAATTGCAGATGGAAAAGATTACGAAAAATATCTAAACCAATTAAGATTTTACAAATTAGCGTATGAATCATTATATGAAAATAGTAAAGTTTCTATGGTTGGTTTAATTTTTCCTGAAGATTTTGAACATAATTTTTATATTGAATTAACTCAAGAAGACAATGAAATTATTAAAAATAAAATTATTGAAACGTACAAAAATATTTCAAATATGAATTTTGAACCAATCAATAAAGAAAAAAATTGCCAATATTGTAATTATAAACATTTGTGCAAACTAAATCTATTCTAATTACAACAATTCTTTTGGTATATGAGGGAATTCTGTCTGAATTTCTTTACCTTGTGTTGTATAATTTGCCATTTCTTTATAACCTTTTTCATAGGCAAGTTTTTCAATCAAGTTTTCTCTATACTTTTTATAATCTTTATAAAATGGTACGTAATTATTGATAGATTCGGTATATTGTTCTGCTTCTTTTAAAAGTTTCTTATCTTTAATTTTGCCGTCTAACTTTGCTATTCTCTGTGTATATTGTGTTCTACCACCAGTATTACGTGCGTCTAAATACCATTGCCAAGCGTGTTCTATTTCATGTGACGTTGTTTCAGCAATTCTTGCTTTTGATTTAATATTATACTCACGACTAAAATTAATTGAACCATTATCATCTGAATAAAAAGCAATCAAACCTTTTTCATCTCTGAGTGGACGATAATCTTTATTTATCATTATATCAGTATGTTCAAGATTTCTTTCTCTAATATAATATTCTGCCATCTTTGTTTTCGCAGCATCAATATCTAATGCACGCATAGATAAAAATTTATCATGTTTAGGAATCTGTGTGTTATAAGTTTTTATAGATTTTGGATTTATTCTTCGAGAATCATTATTTACGTTAAATTCTAACTCTTTTATTGGAGTTTTATCTTTTGAACCAATTTTAGGATATTCAACAAATTGATGTTGTTCTTTATATCCTTTTTCATTAACTGTAACTTTTGATAATATTTTCTCACCAGTATTTACATTTTCTGACAAATGATTTGTTTGTGTTTTTTGTTTATTCCAAAAAACTATTGGATCACGTTGTAGGAAATCATATAACTCTACATTATCTTTATATTCATTTATTCTACGTCTTGATAAGGTATATTCTCGTATTGTTGTAGAGTTAACATATTCATCATTACCAATAACATTATCTTGATGAGAATATAATCTATTTCTATAAGGCTTATCGTGATAATCAAAAGCCCTTTCCATAATTTGTCCCTTTTCATCACGGAAAGTCGTTATTTTTCTTTGCAAAGACAGATTATCTTTCAAACCAACTACAACTTCATCAACAGTTTTAGGTGTTCTGAAATTTAATCTTATTGCATTTTTATTATATTGAGCAAAATCTTGCCCAATTGATTTCGAAATTAGTCTATAATTCCCCATATTTAATTAATATCCTAACAAAAAATATTTTGCTAGTTTCAATAAAAAATAAATAAAAATTGATATATTTGCAGTATTCAACCACTTTTGATTTTTTTGTTATAATGGTAACAAAGAGGAATAAACAATGAAAGATATGCTAGATAAAATATTGCAGATAGAAAAACGCTACAATGAACTTGGTGTAACGCTTTCCGATCCTGCAGTAATCCAAGATTATAACAAATTCAGAGATTTATCTAAACAAAGAAAATCAATGGAAGAAACAGTAGAATTGTATTATGCATGGAAAAAAGCAACAGATGCTGTTGCCGATGCAAAAGAAATGATACACGCTGAATCAGATGAAGAAATGAAAGCATTTTTGAAATCTGAAATGGAAGAAAATGAAGCAAAAATCGCTGAATATGAAGAAAAAATGAAAGTTCTTCTTCTACCTCGAGATCCTATGGATGACAAAGATATTATGCTTGAAATCAGAGGTAGTGCTGGTGGTGATGAAGCAAACATTTTCGCTGGCGATTTAATGAGAATGTATTTACGTTATGCTGACAAACAAGGTTGGCAAACACAAATATTAAGTAAAACTGATTGTGAAGCAGGTGGTGTTTCTGAAGTAATTATTTCAGTAAAAGGTGATGCCGTATATTCACAATTAAAATATGAATCAGGTGTTCACAGGGTACAAAGAGTTCCTGTAACTGAATCTCAAGGTAGAGTTCACACTTCAACTGCAACCGTTGCTGTTATGCCTCAGGTTGATGATGTTGACGTTGAATTAAATATGAACGATGTTGAAATAACAACTGCTCGTTCTGGTGGTGCTGGTGGTCAAAACGTAAACAAAGTTGAAACTGCTGCCAGAGTATTCCACAAACCTACTGGTATTATGATTTTCTGTACAGAAGAACGTTCTCAACTTCAAAACAAAGAACGTGCTTTAGAAATCTTGAAAGCAAAACTTTACGATTTAGAAGTACAGAAACAAACAAAAGAAATAACAGACTTAAGACGTTCACAAGTTGGTACTGGTGATAGAAGTGAAAGAATTAGAACATATAACTTCCCACAAGGTCGTTTAACTGACCACAGATTAAACCATAACTTGAATGTTTGGACTGTTATTGATGGTGATTTAGATGAGTTAATTCATTTGCTTATCGAATATGACCAAAAGTTGAAACTTGAAAAATTAGCAGAATCAGCAACAGAATAGAGGTATGATTGACTGAAAGAAAATGCATCGGTTGTGGTGCGATAAAAGACATTAAAGAGTTAATTAAAATTACCAAAAATTTTGTTGATGGAAAGGTTGTTGTTAACCCAAATTCAAAAATATTTGGTAGATCAGCATATCTTTGTTATAATGAAAAATGTAAAGAGTTAGCATTCAAAAAAAATAGATTGAATAGGGCTCTAAAATCCTCACAGGATTTGAAAGGATTATTGAATGGACGAGAATATTAGAGTAAGTGAATTAGCAAAAGAACTTGGTTTAACAAGTAAAGAAGTAATTGAGAAGTTTGCTCAATTATCTATTACTGTTAAATCTCATTCTAATGTTGTTACTCCACTTCAAGTGAGAAAACTAAAAGATTTTATCGCTGGTGGTTCAAAATTACCAAGCAAAAAACCAAAAGCATTTATTGTGAAAAAAGCAAAGAAAAAAGAACCAGAAGCAGAAGTAAAACCAGAAGTTAAAGAAGAAAAACCTGTTGAGAAAAAAGAAGAAACACCTAAAAAGGTTGTTGAAGTTGTAAAAAAAGAACCTCCAAAAAGCAGATTAGAAATTGTTAAAAGAGTTCCTATCAAACGTGTTGAAATCGTTCAACAAGGCAACAAACGTCCTATTCAAAAACAAGTTAACCCATCTGATTCTAAATTCAATAAAAATAGAGATAATTCAGCTAAAAACAACGATAATAGAAAAGATGGAGAAAATAACTCAGATAAGTTCAAAAAGGATAAACCAAAACGTCCTATTGAACGTCATATAATTCCACAAGATATATATGAAAATAAAGGTTTCTCAAAGAAAAAAGGTGCAGCTGATAAAAAGAAAAATAAAGATTATAATTCTAAAAAAGAAGAACAAGAAAGAATTTCATTAGAAAAAGCAGCAGCACAACACCACAAGAAAAAAGTTCAAAAAGAAGAAGAAGTAGAACAAGTAAAATCAATTGTTGTTGATAGAGCAATGACAATTAGTGAACTTGCTGAAAAGATTCAAAAAACGCCTGCTGACATTGTTAAATTCCTTATGTTTCAAGGAATTATGGCAACTGTTAACCAACTTATTGATGTTGATGTTATCAAAAAAGTTTGTGCAGAATATGAATTAGAAGTTCTTGATGAAGATTTAGATGCTTACATCGAAGAAGAAATGAAAGAAGAAGAACATAAGAAAGTTCTTACCGAAGTTGATAAAAAATTATTGAAAAAACGTGCTCCAGTTGTTAGTATCATGGGACACGTTGACCACGGTAAAACTACATTATTAGATAGTATCCGTGCTTCTAAACACAAAATTGTTGCAACAGAGGTTGGTGGTATTACACAGTCTATTGGTGCATACACAGTATATCTAGATAATAAAAAAGAAAAGAAAATTGTATTCGTTGATACTCCTGGTCACGAAGCATTCACAGAAATGCGTGCTAGAGGTGCGAAAGCAACAGATATAGCAATTCTTGTAGTTGCTGCTGATGATGGTATTATGCCTCAAACAATTGAAGCGATTAACCACGCAAGAGCAGCAGAAGTGCCAATTATTGTTGCAGTAAACAAATGTGATAAACCAGGTGCTGATCCTGATAGAGTTCTTACTCAATTAACTGAACATGGTCTAATCCCTGAAGAATGGGGTGGAGATACTATTACAGTTAAAGTTTCAGCTTTATTAGGTACAGGTATTGATGAATTATTAGAATATATTTGGTTATTAGCAGATATTAAAGATTTAAAAGCAAATCCAAAAGCAGAAGCATCAGGTGTTGTTATTGAAGCAAACCTTGATAAAGGTAAAGGTCCTGTTGCGACACTATTAGTACAAAACGGTACATTACGTGCTGGAAACTGTATTGTAGTTGGTACTGCTTGTGGACGTGTTAGAGCATTGCTTTCAGACTCTGGTGAAAGAATCAAAGCAGCTGAACCATCTACACCAGTTGAGATATTAGGTTTATCTGAAGTACCATCTCCTGGTGAATATTTTGAAGTTGTTAAAAACGAAAAAGAAATGAAATCTATCGTTGCTGAACGTCAAGAAAAAGAACGTAACAAACGTTTAGATGCAATGCTTCCTGCTCATATCAGAAAAGAATCAGGTGCTACTGACGGTGATATTCCTCAATTGAACTTAATTATCAAAGCTGATACATACGGCTCTGCAGAGGCTGTTTCACAAGCGATAGCACAATTTGAATCAAAAGAAGTTATTACAAAAATTATTCACGTTGGTGTTGGTGACATTTCAGAAGCCGACGTTATGTTAGCATCAGCATCAGGTGCATTAATTCTTGGATTTGGTGTTAAAGAAGACAACAATGCACTAATTGCAGCCGATAAAGAAGGTGTTGTAATTAAGAAATATGATATTATTTATCAAATCTTAGAAGATATTGAAAAGACAATGATTTCATTATTGTCACCTGAAACAAAAGAAATCGTTGTTGGTCAAGCAGAAGTTCGTCAAGTATTTACTATTGGTAAAACAATTAAAATCGCTGGTTGTTACGTTAACGAAGGTAAAATCAATCGTGCTAATACTGCTAAAATTAAAAGAGATGGCAAGGTTATATTTACTGGTAATATTGACCAACTTAAGAGATTTAAAGACGACGTTAAAGAAGTTGCACAAGGTTATGAATGTGGTATTTCTTTCGTTAAATTTAATGATGTTGAAATTGGTGATGTTGTTGAATTTACAACAACTAAAGAAATTGAAAGAACTGAATTAGAGTAATTAATCTAATTTACAAAATAAGATAAATATAACAACATTTATTGTTGTTGATTTGGGGTATTATATTTTTTATTATAATTAAATTCCCAATCTTTTTTAGTTTTTATTATATTTGTATGCAATATATGCGAATACTTTTCTAATAAAAATGTTATATTCACTAAGTCATTATATTTGATTGAATCTAAACCATTTTCTATAAAATTATGCACTATTCTTGAGAAAGTATCTACATAACTGCTATAATTTGATAATTTCTGAATATTCATATCCATTATATCTATTTTACTTGATTTCATAACAACACCTTTTTATTATATTTTCCGTTATTTATATTTTATTATAGAACATTTTTATTTAATGGTCAAATATCCATTTCTTTGTTATAATGACTATAACGAAGATTTGAAGAAATATATAAACTTCAATATCTAAAAGGTAACAATAACAATTCAAAGGAAATAAAAATGACTTTAAGAAACGAAAGAGTTAGAAAAGAACTTATGCGTGAAATCTCTGATATTTTAAGAAAAGAAGTTAGAGGTTTGGAAGGTGTTGTATCTATTGTAAATGTAGAAGTTTCTCATGATAACTCTTACGCAAAAGTTGTTTATAGTGTTTTGGGTAGTCCAGAACAAATAGAAAAAGATAAAGCAGTTATTGAAAAAAATACCCCAAGAATTAGATATGAAGTTGGTAAAAGAATACGTTTAAGATTAACTCCAGAACTTCGTTTTGTTTTTTCTGATTGTTTAGAACAAGGTTCTCGTGTAACTGAATTGATTAACAAAATCTCTAGAGGCGAGATAAAATAAATGTTCGGTTTCTTAAATGTATATAAGCCTGTTGGAATGACATCACACGATGTTGTTGCCATACTTAGACGTGTTACTAAAATAAAACAAATAGGTCATACCGGCACACTAGATCCATTTGCAGAGGGTGTTTTACCTATTTGCATTGGTAAATCAACTAGATTAATTCAATATTTAGAAGATGATAAAGCCTATATTGGCACATTTTGTTTCGGCAAATCAACTTCAACTTATGATATAGAAGGAGATACTGTTGAAACATTTACAGAAAAAGTTACACAAACTGATATAGAAAATATTTTGAATAATTTTGAGGGCGAAATAGAACAAATACCACCTATTTATTCGGCAATAAAAGTTAATGGCAAAAAATTATATGATTATGCTCGAGAGGGTAAAACTGTAGAAATTAAATCTAGGAAAGTTTTTATTGAAAAGATAGAGTTAAAATCATTTGATGAAGAAAATCAAATTGCACAAATTTATATAAAATGTTCTAAAGGTACTTATATCAGAAGTATAGCCAATGATATGGGTAAAAAACTAAATAATGGTTGCTACCTATCAAAATTACAAAGAGTACAAGCAGGGAAATTTTTTGTTGAAAATGCAACAAAATTAGAAAATTTCAAAACAAAAGAAGATGTTGAAAATAAACTAATAAACCCATTAGAATATTTACCTCAACAACGACAAGAACTAAATGAAATTGAATATGAAAGAATTTCACATGGTATGCCAATATACAATAGAATTGATGCTAAAAATGGTATTGTGATACTTTCAAAACAAAATAATTTAATTGCTATTGCAGAAGTCGCTGACAACGGTTTAAAAGCAAAAAAAGTATTTATATAGAAGAATTATCTTTTCTTATATAAAAAATTTTTCCATATTTATCTATACTTTCTTTAATTGCACAATCTTCTAATGTTGAATAATTAATAATATCAAATTTATATGGAGTAGGTAAATCATCAAGTTCGCCAGCTATTTTATAAAAGGCTTCACTATTTTTTGTTAAAATAGCAAAATCAATATCTGAACCATTATGATATGTTCCTTTTGCTCTAGAACCAAAAATTATAACTTTTTCGATATCATTCTTCTTTAAAAAATAATTATATAAATCTTTTATTGTTCTTTCAGGTAAACCAAAATTTTCCACTAAAATTCCTTTATTTGTTCTGCGAAATTCTTAAGTTCTTCATAATATATATCACTAATTCGTTCTATTATTTTATTAACTTTATCCATATTCTATTCATATGAACTAGCATTTCTATCATTTAAGATATCAATCCAAATCTGACCATTTTTTATAATATTTGAATTAAATGCAGTTTTTATTACATCACGTGGCGTATAAACTTCAATACCTTTTGTTAATAAATAATCTTTCAAAATTTTCCAAGAAAGTTCAAAACATACTTCAAAAGATTGTACTAACGCCATATGTATAATTACATCATTTTTATTTTTATTATATGTCTCAATAACATCTGATAAAATAGTAAAAGATTTATTAAAATTTTCAATACGTTCTTCTAATCTAGTCATAGCAATACGATTGTAAATAAAATTTATACAAATTACAAATATATTAAGAAAAGAGCAAGGTATTAACCTTGCTCTTTATCTTATTTTTTATATTTATTATTCTGATAAAGATTTAATCAAATCTTTAATTACATTCTCTTGAGTTGTTAATTCCTCTATTCTTGCTTTTGTTTGTTCAATTAATTCTTTAGGAGCATTAGCAACGAATTTTTCATTTTTCATTCTACCTTCTAAAGAATTCTTTTCATTTGTCAATTTAGACATTTTCTTTTCTTGTCTAGCAATTTCAGCTTTAATATCAATCAAATCAGCAAGTGGAACAATAAGTTTAGATGAAGATACAACTGCTGCAGCAGACTTTGGTGGAAGTGGTGCATCAGCATCATTGTATGTAATCTCATTAACTTTTGCCATTCTATGAATATAAGATTCAATTGCTTCAAAAATAGCTTTTTCTTCTTTATCTGCCCTGATTTCAACATTAATATTTGTTGAAGTAGGAATATTGAAACTTTGTCTTAGGTTTCTTAATGATGTAATTGTATCAAACACAAGTTCCATTTGTTGTGCTTCTTTTGCAAATGCCAATTTTTCATCATATACAGGATAATCTGAAACAATGATTGCAGATGTCTTACAACTGTCTGCTTTTGGTATCAATTGCCATACTTCTTCTGTTATATGTGGCATAATTGGGTGTAACATTCTCAAAGACATATCAAGAACATATCTTAAAACTCTTTGTGTATTTGCTTTTAAATTTTCATCTCTCAATTGAATTTTAGCGATTTCAACATACCAATCACAATATGAATTCCAGAAGAAATCATATAATACGTGTGCTGTTTCACCGATTCTAAAGTTTTCAATATTATTATTAACAAGTTTTGCAGTTGAATTTAATTTATCCAAAATCCATTTATCTGCAATTGTCAAATTACTGAAATCAATATCTTTGCCATCAACACCATCTAAATTCATCAATACAAATCTTGATGCATTCCAAATCTTGTTAGCAAAGTTTCTTCCATATTCGAACTTGTCATCACTTACTTTAATATCTTGTCCACCATAAGTACATAATGATGTCATTGTGAATCTCAAAGCATCACAACCATATTTATCAATAATCTGAACAGGATCAATTGTATTACCTTTAGATTTTGACATTTTTTGACCTTTTTCATCTCTGATAAGACCATGAATATATACAACAGGGAATGGTGCTTTTCCAGTAAATTCCAAGCCCATTGTAATCATTCTTGCTACCCAGAAGAAAATAATATCAAAACCTGTTACAAGAACAGATGTAGGATAGAATTTTTTGAAATCATCTGTATCACTATTAGGGAATCCCATTGTTGAGAACGGCCATAATCCAGAAGAGAACCAAGTATCAAGACAATCTGATTCTTGAGTATATTTTGATGGATCTGGATTTTCTTTTGCTACAACAATTTCACCTGTTTCATTGTTATAATATGCTGGGATTTGATGTCCCCACCAGATTTGACGAGAAATACACCAATCACGAATATTTTCCATCCAGCCTAAATAATCTTTTTCCCAACGTTGAGGAACAAATTTTATACGACCATCTTTAACGGCTTTAACTGCTTCTTCTGCTAACGGTTTCATTTTAACAAACCATTGTTCAGAAAGAAGTGGTTCAATTGTAGTGCCACAACGTTGACATTTACCAACATTATGTTCATGATCTTTTGTTCTTAGCAAGAAATGATTATATTCAAGCATACCAACAATCTTTTCTCTTGCTTCATATCTATCTAATCCATGAAATTCTTGAGGAACTTCTCCACAAGCTTTCATCTTACCTTCTTCATCAATAACCCAAATTGGTTTCATATTATGACGTTTACCAACTTCATAATCGTTTGGATCGTGTGCTGGAGTAATTTTAACAGCACCAGTACCGAAGTTTCTATCAACATATTCATCAGCAATAATAGGAATTTCTCTACCTGAAAGAGGAATAATTACTGTTTTACCAATAAGTTCAGAATATTTTTTATCATCTGGATGAACAGCAATTGCAACATCACCAAAAATAGTTTCAGGTCTTGTTGTTGCAACAATAATTGCACCTGCTTCATTCTTTAATGGATAAGAAATTTCCCATAAATGACCTTGTTCTGTTTTATATTCTGTTTCAATATCAGAAATAGCAGATTGACAACGAGGACACCAATTTACAATATATGAACCTTTATAGATTAAACCTTTATTATAAAGAGTTACGAAAACTTCTTTAACAGCATCTGAACAACCTTTATCGAAAGTAAATCTTTCTCTTGAACGGTCAAATGATGCACCTAATCTCTTAAATTGGTTAAGAATAGCAGATTTATGTTCATTAGTCCATTCCCAAGTTTTTTCAATAAACTTTTCACGTCCTAAATCATGACGAGTAAGACCTTCTTTTGCAAGCTGTTTTTCAACAACATTTTGAGTTGCAAGTCCTGCGTGGTCTGTACCTGGAATCCATAATGCTTCATAACCACTCATTCTATGATAACGTGTAAGAATATCTTGTAATGTTCCATCTAATGCGTGTCCCATGTGCAATACACCTGTTACGTTAGGAGGTGGAATTACAATTGAATAAGGTGGTTTTTTACTTTTTGCATCTGCTTTAAAGTATTCATGGTCTTCCCAAAATTTATAAATTCTTTCCTCTGTTTCTTGTGCATTATATACAGTAGGCAAATCTTCTATTTTTGTTTTTGTCATCGATTAAGTCCTCTTCATAATTCTATTTCTTAATATATAGATTAGCACAAAAATACTTTATTAATTACCCTTTCATATCTATTGATTTATGCTTTTGTTAAGAAATATTAAAATTATCATTCAAAAAAGGCAATTTTTTTAAAGTGAATTACTTTATAAAAGTATAAAGCTCTCTCTTCTTATTTAAACGGACAGACCTTGATAACAAGGTCTTTTTTTTATGCTTAGATTTATTGTTTACTTATTATCATTTGTTGTATAATGTTAAAAAGTATATTATATAAGAGCCGTTTGTATGAATGAATTAGTAGAAAAGATTAAAAAATTAAAAAAAGAGAAAAATGCAGTTATACTTGCACATTGTTATCAAAATGTAGAAATTGATGAAGTTGCAGATTATGTTGGCGATTCATTATATCTAAGCCAAAGAGCAAATGAAACAGATGCAGATATAATTGTATTTGCAGGTGTTTATTTTATGGCACAAACTGCTAAACTTTTATCACCTGATAAAAAAGTATTGTTACCAAGAATGGAATCTGGCTGTAGAATGGCAGATATGATTGATTTAGAACAAGTAAGAGAGTTTAAATCACTTCATCCTAATATACCTGTTGTTTGCTATATTAACTCAACAGCAGAAGTAAAATCTGAATGTGATATGTGTTGCACAAGCTCAAATGCTGTTAAAGTTGTTGAAAGCATGGGAGCAAAAGAAATATTATTCTTACCAGATACATATCTAGGAAAATGGGTTGAAGCAAAATTAGGTAATATCAAAGTTACAACATATCCGGGATTCTGTCCTACTCACTTGCAAATTAAACCTAAAGATATTCTTGAAGCAAGAGAAAAATATCCTAATGCAAAAGTTCTTGCTCACCCTGAATGTCATCAAGAAGTTGTTAAATTGGCTGATTATGTTGGTAGTACAACTGGCATAATGAAATATGCTATTGAAAGTGATAACAAACAATTTATCATTGCAACTGAAAAAGGTGTTGTTGATAGATTAAAACGTGATTATCCTGACAAAGAATTTATTTTGATTAAAGATAGTATTATTTGTCCTAATATGAAATGGCACACATTACAAGATATATATGATGCATTAGACAAAGAACAACATGAGATTACTGTTGATGCAGAAGTTGCTAAGAAAGCAGTTGGTTGTATAAATAGAATGTTGGAAGTTTCTAAATAACGTAATATTGGGAGAGTTTTTTGAGAAAATTTGAAAATAATAAATCTAATAAACCAAAATATCATAAAGAAAAATCAGTTGAAAAGACTGATATAATAAATACTGATGATATTATTTACGGCAAAAACTCTGTTTTAGAAGCTTTGTCTGGTGATAGAGTTATAAATAAGATTTTAATTTCAAAAACAAACCATTCAGATTCTAAAATGGAACAAATAAAAGAATTTGCCCAAAGAAAAGGTATCGTATTTCAATTTGTTGGCAAAGATAAATTAGCACCATACAATGGTTTAAACCATCAAGGTGTTGTTGCACTAATCGCACCAATTGAATACGTTGAATTAGAAGATTTTATTGAAAAACATAAAGAAAATTCTTCACTCGTTATATTAGACGGTGTAGAAGATGTCCATAATATTGGAGCAATTATTAGAACCTGCGTATGTGCTGGTATTGATGGAATTTTAATACCTTCTAGAAGAAATTGTCAGATAACTTCTGTCGTTGAAAAGACTAGTGCCGGTGCAATCAATCATATAGATATTATAAAAGTCAATAGCCTATCAGGTGCCGTACAGAAATTAAAAGATAACAACTGGTGGGTAATTGCAACTGATGCTAAATCAGAGAAAAATTACTATGACATAGATTATTGCGATATGAATTTTGCAATAGTTATGGGTGGAGAACATACAGGAGTTTCAAAAACTTTACTAAAAATGTCTGATTTTCAAGTAAAAATACCGATGTTAAAAGATTTTAACTCTCTTAATGTATCGAATGCAATGAGCATTATTGTATATGAAAGTGTTCGCCAAAAATTGTCTAAGTAAAAAGGATTAAAATTATGAGCGATAAAAACGATAAAATTACTTTAAGTATAGATGATATTTCTGACGAGGGAATTGATTTTGAACAAATGGGCGAAATCAATGATGAAGAAATAGAAAAAGACTTGAAAGATCATGAATCTATAGAAAGCATTAATGCTGACGATTCAGTAAAAATTTATCTTCAACAAATTGGTAAAATACCTTTATTAAAACGTGATGAAGAACTTGAAGTTGCAAAAAAAATCAAAGAAGAACATTGTGAACTTTCAAGAAAAATTCTTATCAATGCTAATTTAAGATTGGTTGTTAGTATTGCTAAAAAATACGTTGGTAGAGGATTATCTTTCTTAGATTTAATTCAAGAAGGTAACGTTGGTCTAATCAGAGCAACAGAAAAATTTGACTATGAAAAAGGTTACAAATTTTCTACCTATGCTACTTGGTGGATTCAACAATCTATCACTAGAGCAATCGCTGATAAATCAAGAATGATTAGATTACCTATGCACTTGATTGATACATTAAGTAAAATCAAGAAAACATCATTAATGCTTGTTACAAAATTGGGACGTACTCCTACAAAACAAGAATTGGCTGATGAAATGGGAATTTCATTAAAAAAACTAGCAGAAGTAACAAAATCTGCTCAATCTACAATTAGTATTGATACTCCAACAAACCAAAAAGATGATGCAAACAAAATCATTGACTATATTGTAGATGAATCTTCTACAACACCAGATTCTATTGTTTCTGATGAAAACTTACAAATTGATACTACTAAAATGCTTAGTAGTTTAAGTCCAAAAGAACGTGACGTATTAATTTTAAGATATGGTCTTGATTCAGCAGGACAAAAAAGAACATTAGAAGAAGTAAGTACATATTTTGGTGTTTCAAGAGAAAGAATTCGACAAATCGAAAATAGAGCAATTGCTAAACTTAAAAAATTCTGTAAAGCAAAATCTATGAGTTCTGATTTAAAAAATTATTTAAAATAAAATGTTAATTATTTCTTATAAACACTATTTGTGTGTATAATTGAAATATGAATTATATTTTTTATTTTCTAATAGTTTTTTCTTTAATATTTGGGGCTATAAATGGAAAACTCCAAGATGTAGTTAATGCAATTTTATCAGGTGCAGATTTATCTGTAAAAATTGCATTATCATTGATTGGAATTATGTCATTTTGGCTTGGTATAATGCGTGTTGCAGAAAAATCAGGTCTGGTTAAACTTATCGCAAAATGCATAAAACCTATTACAAAATGGTTATTTGATGAAATTCCACCAGAAAATCCTGCAATTGGTAATATCGCATTAAGTTTTTCTGCTAATGCTTTAGGTTTAACAAATGCAGCAACTCCTATTGGACTCAAAGTTATGCAAGAATTACAAGAAGAAAATAAAGACAAATCTACTGCTTCAAATGCTATGTGTATGTTTTTAGCAATGAATACAGCAGGATTTCAAATAATTCCGGCAACAGTTATTGCTATTCTTGTTGCAGTTGGTGCAAAGAATCCAACAGAAATTATTGCACCGGCAATGATTGTTACATCAATTGCTTTTGTTAGTGCAATTTTAATTGCAAAAGTATTCCAAAAATTCTGGAAACCACAGGTTGAGGAGGTAAGCAATGATTAATCTTATTTCTTTGTATGCATTACCTGTAATTATTGCAGTTATTTTAACAATGGCTTTGGTTAAAAAAGTACCTATTTATGAAGAATTTACAGAAGGTGCAAAAGACGGTTTTAAAGTTTCTATAAACATAATTCCGTACTTAATTGCTATTATTGTTGGTATTTCAATGTTTAGAGCATCAGGTGCAATGGAATCATTAACTAATTTTTTAGCACCATTATTGAACAAGTTTTCTATCCCTGCAGAATCTTTACCAATGATGATAACTCGTTCTTTATCAGGTTCTGCTACATTAGGATTATTTAGCGACATAGCACACAAACTTGGTCCCGATGCTTACGCAACCAAGTTATGTGCAGTCTTAGCCGGCAGTTCTGAAACTACATTCTACGTGCTGGCTGTATATTTCGGTGCTATAGGCATTACTAAATATAGATATGCCCTTGCGATTGGTTTGATAGCAGATGCTATTGGTATATTTGCAACAATTTTTGTGTGTAGGCTGGTTTTTCTTCCCAGCATTGGGTAACTTCTTCCATACGGTCTTCTTGTACAACTGATTTTACGAGTACAGCATAATTGATGTCTATAAAGTTAATTTTTGGAAGTTTTTCAACAATATATTCATTGCCACCACAATTATGACAAAAATTTGCTTCAGGTATAATTTCACCGTTTTTAATAATGGCTTTTTGTTTAATACCACAACAAGCACATCTTGTAATGAACCATTCATTCTCAATTAATTCTCCACAATCAGGACAATAACTAAATTGAACACTTGGAGATACATTATCGTGCGTACAAGTATGATGACGTTTGAAAAAATCCATTAAAAACATATACACCTCTATATTCTACATGATGTGTTTTAATGATTATTTTTAAGAAGTCAAAATTTAATATTTTTTTTGATACAAAACTTTATATATCAAAATCAATAAAAAATAATTCATTAATTTATTACAAATTCATTATTTTCTTTACAAACAAAACCTGTTTTTATATCCTTAACTCCAAGTTCAGAAGTTAAAAATTCAACCAATTCATCTCTTAATTCTAAAACCTGTTTATCATTAATTCCTATAAAACCATCAATTGGAAAAAAAACATTTTGAGTAGTTTCTTCAATTTTGCCATCATTACTTTGTCGCCAAATCCATCTTCTTGTTTTTACAATATTTGTACTTGCATAAACAAGTTCACCTATTGGCATATTTTCTAATTCAGTTTCACCTAATGGTAAAAATGTATCGTTTTCATTTGAAAATCTAACATTTAAATCACCTTCTAATTTACCAATATCATGAGCCCCAAGTGGTATTTCATACTTTACAGAAAAAGCATTACCTAAATCAACAATAGTATTTATGTGTGGCAAATTATTCCCTTTTTGTACTCTTTTGAGCAAGGCTTCTATTGAACACATAAATTTATTCGGGTTCATTTCTAATGCGTAAAACGCCTCTCTATAAGGTGAAACCAATTCTCTTATATTAACTTCTTTATTGTTTAAAGCAAAATTACTTACCATATTATTCAAAAAATCCTCGACTTTTTTATTTAAAATTGTATTATTAATGCCATTAGCCACAACAACTCCAACACAGTAATTAGGAAGTTTTTCAAATACATTATTATCTATTCTAAATTTTTTCATCGTCATTTCTCCTTATTGGAATTTGAATTTCCGTAATAAATTTATTTTCATCAGTAGATAAACCGTTATCTATCATCGTAATTTCTTTTGCAAAACCATTTATTGAATAATTATTTTGTTTAATATAGTTCATTAATTCCTTATAATATATTGGAGCATCTTTATGTGTTCCACAAAAACGTATAGTTACACAAGTTTCAATAGGTATAATTTTTGTTTTTCCCTCAAAATTATCGGTATCATCTAACAAAATAAAAAGTTTATCATAACTACTCCAATCTTGTTTTTTTAATCGTTCTTCAGAAATACCTAAACCAACTTTTCCTAAAAAAATAACAGGTTCAATATTATCAGATACAAGTTTTCTTAAAGATTCTTCAAGGTCTAAATAATCAGTTGGATTTAAAACTTCTTTTGCCATAGCAATTTTTCTTGATGGGAAATTTTTAATAATAATTTTATTTAAATTAGATTTTATCGCACTTTTTATAAAGTGCAAACGGTTATTAATTTTTTCTTCAATCAATGCTAATTCTTTTTTCTTTTTTTTAATTATTCTTTTTTGTTCCAATAAAAGTTCTTCTAATTTTTCAGGTTCTTTATTATTTAAAAAATAAATTATTTTATCAATTGGCATATCTAATGCTCGTAAATATTTTATTGTATTTAAAATTTCAAACTGTTTTACACTATAATAACGATACCCACTATTATTATCCACTTTTTCAGGCAACAATAAACCAACATTCTCATAATGTCTTAATGAACTTATGCTAATATTAAACATTTTTGCAATATCACCAATTTTATAAAGTTTATTTTCCATATAATTATTATAAACTCTACAACAATTGTAGAGTCAATAAAAAATATTTAATATTTGCTTTGTGTGAGTTCTATTCTACGTATATAAATAAAAAAAGACAGAAGCATCTGTCTTTTTTTATTTGCGCAAGGTGGGAGTCGAACCCACGACACACGGTTTAGGAAACCGCTGCTCTATCCTACTGAGCTACAAGCGCATAAATTTATATAAAATTTTAAATCATTATAATTATATTTTTACAACGATTTCTTCAATAATACCATACTATACTCCAAAAAATAATACATAAATATTACTTCATGCTCCATTTAATGTAATTTATTTATATGACAGGCATGCCTGAAAAATTTTCAAAAAAATCAAAATATAACTGAATTTTAACCATTTTATAGACCAAATGGTCTAGATAGGTTTATCTACATCAAAAGTAATAAAATCGATAATAATATTGATGAATATCTCCTCTAAAAAGTAGTAGTATATTTGGTGGAGAGGGAAAGTTAATAAAAAAATCTTAGGGAGATGAAAATGCATAGAGAATTTAGAAAAAAATCAAGAATCGTTTTAATAGATGACAATTACGAACATCTAATGGGAGTAAAAGAACTATTAAACTTAGAAGGTTGCTACGATGTTGTTCAAACATCTACAACTGTTAATACAGGTGTTAATATGGTTAAAAAATATCAACCAGATGTTGTTTTAGTTGATATGAATATGCCAGACAAGAATGGTTTACAAGCTATTCACGAAATTCAAAAATTGAATTTAGGTGTTAAAGTTATTGCATTAAGTGCTTATGATGATGCAGACTTAATCTTTAGAGCAATGAAAGTTGGTGCTAGAGGATATGTTCTAAAAACTATGGCTTCTGCACAACTAATCTGTGCTATCGAAGAAGTTATTTCAGGTAAAATCTACTTACCATCTGCTCTTTCACTTAGATTCTTTGAATACTTCCAAAAATCAGTTAAGGAAGAAGAAGAAAATACAGATGAAAAATTATTATCATCTCTTACTCAAAGAGAAGAAGAAGTTCTTGACTTGTTAACTCAAGGATTCGGTTATAATGAAGTTTCTAGCAAATTGTATATTTCTAATACAACAGTTAAAACTCACGTTAACAACATCTTCCAAAAACTTCAAGTTAAAGACAGAACTCAAGCTGTTCTTTACGCTATCAGACACGGTTTTGATAAAAAAAGAAAATCTAAATTCGTTACTATTTAATTGATGTTATAAGGTACTATTTAATTTTGTTAAAAGAAACTTTTATTAATAATGAAAAACTAATTAGCGAACAGACACTTATGTGTCTGTTTCGCTCTATACTTGAACCAGTTTTAGATAACAATATTCAATCAAAAATAATTCTGAATATTGATAACTCACTTTCATTTTCAGGTATTATTGAACGATTAAAATTTTCACACAACGATTATGCTATAAATGAACAAAAATATAATCTACCAGAAAATTATAACTATTTACTAATACTTACAGAAAATGAAAACTCATTATTGATTTGGGAAAAAGATGAAACAAAATACAAATACTCACTTAATATAAATAACGAACTTATAGAAAAATTCACTCAAAAACTAAATATCAAAACAAATAATACTAATAACTCATCATTACTGAACAGTTCTATTCAAAAAATAATTGAATATACTGATAAATCAATGATAAACAATGTTTTACCAAACAAAGAAAAACAAGAATACGATTTAAGTAATGTAAGATTTATATCACACGAAATTAAAAACCAATTATCTATTTGTGATTTATATACAGAAATAATAAAAAAATATTGCGAAAAAAATAACATAAATGATGAAACTATTCTTAAATCTGCAGATTTTATAAAACGTGCCATTAAAATGGCTGGTAATTCATTATTAGAACTAAAATCACTAAACAATACTGAACTAAAAAAATATAAAATAAACGATTTATTAACAGAATCATTAAATTTATCAAAAGTATATGCAATGAATAAAAATATAAACTTCTATATAAATCTAGATAACAATTCAGAAATATTAGCAGATAAAAATAAATTTGAAGCAGTAATAATAAATGTTATTAAAAATGCTTGTGAAGCATTTGATGACGAAATAACAGAAGAAAAGAAAATAACTATTACAACAAAAGAAGAAAATAATTTTATATCAATAATAATTTCAAATAATGCTAAACCAATAGAAAACGCTCAAAAAATATTTGATGACGGTTATACAACAAAATCAACTGGTAATGGTTATGGACTCGCTATTTGTAAAAAAACAATAGAAAATCTTTCTGGTAAATTTGAACTTATTAAATCTGACAAAACATCAACTGATTTTAGAATTTTGATGAGTATAATTTAATTAAAGATTTTACGTAATATTTGGTTTGTATTATTATATTCTTATGAATTTATTTGAAAGAGCAAGATTTTTTAGAACAAAAAAAAGGTTAGGACAAAACTTTTTAGTTAATCCTGATGTTATTGAAGAGATTATTGATTACGCACAAATAACAAAAGACGATACAATTATAGAAATTGGTCCTGGTGTTGGTTTTGTGACAGAACAATTAGTTAAATATGCAAAAAAAGTTATTGCTATTGAACTTGATGAAGAAGCAATTAAAGAACTAGAAAAACTTGAATATGATAACTTGGAAATTATTCATAATGATATTTTAAAAACAGATATTTCTACTTTATCAGATGAAAAAGTTAAAATTGTTGCAAATATACCATATTATATTACAGCACCAATTATATCTCATTTGTTAGGTGAAATAGATGATTTAAACAACAAAAACAGAAACTCTATTTCTGAAATAATACTTATGGTTCAAGAAGAAGTTGCTAGACGTATGGTCGCAACAGAAAAAAGTCCATCTAAACAATATGGTTTACTTACAATATTAGCCCAATTCTGGACTGATTGCGAAATAATAAGACTTGTTGGTAGAAAATCATTCTTCCCAGCACCAAAAGTAAATTCTGCTCTTGTTGGTTTAAAAATAAATAACGAACCAAAACTTAAACTTTCTGATTATTCACATTTTAGAAGAGTTTTGAAGGCAGCATTTTCTCAACGTAGAAAAAATATCAAAAATTGTCTTGTAAATAATGGTTTTAACAAAGATATTGTTAAATCTGTTTTAAACAAACTTGATATTGATGAGAATACAAGAGGCGAATCATTATCTATAGAAAAATTCGGTCAATTATCAGAGGAATTAAAAAATGCAAATCAAAATTAAAACTCCTGCAAAAATAAATCTTACATTAGAAATTGTAAATAAAAGACCTGACGGATTTCATAATATAAGAAGTATTATGCAATTAATAGATTTGTATGATTATTTAACATTCAATGTTGAAAAATCTGATAAAACATCAATTAATCTAACTGGTACAAGTGATGAAATACCATATAATGAAAAAAATTTAGTATATAAAGCAACTAAACTTTTTTTAGATAAAACAAATATAGAAAACTATAAAATAGATATTCATATAGAAAAACATATCCCTGTATCTGCCGGACTAGCAGGTGGTAGTACTAATGCTGCAGGTACATTGTATGGTTTAAATAAAATATTTGATAATCCTTTAACAAAAAAAGAATTACACGAACTTTGTGGTACATTAGGTTCTGATTTGAATGTTTGTTTAGAAGGTGGTTGCTTACTTGCAACAAGCAGAGGTGAAGTTATTGAAAAATTACCTTTCAGAAACAATCAAGTTTCACTTATCAAACCTATAAATCTTGGTATTAGTGCAAAAGAGGCATATACAAAATATTCTCAATTGGTAGAAAAACATTATTACAATATGACTGCCAAAATGATTGATTCTTTAAAAATTGGAACAGATTTAAAACAATTTTTATACAATGATTTAGAAACAGCAGTTTTCGATGATTATAAAGAATTACAACAAATAAAAGAAAAGTACCCTAATTCAATTATGTCAGGTTCTGGTTCAACATATTTCACGTTAAACGAAAACTTTGAACCTATTGAAAACTATTGGATTAAAAACAATCTTAATTTTATTGAAGATGGCGTTAAAGAAGTTTAATTATTAAGATTTGTTAATACATGAATATTTATTAATCAATTTTGCTCTGAGTATATACTTTATATATACATAAAGGGATAAACTTTTACAGGGTACAACTAAATAGAACGGTATATATTCATAGATTATTGAATATGTGCAACAAAAAGGATAAGACATTCTAACGGAGTGTTAGAGAAATGGTCTGATTATTTTGTTGTACGCAAATAGGGTTTTGACTTAGAAAATAGGAATAAAAAATACACAGGATAAGGAAATATAG
>JBNMJS010000019.1:0-24265 GCA_050873965.1 Cyanobacteriota bacterium
CTATTTGTATGACCTTTTTAAACTTATTAAATACCAATACCACCAACATCGACAATATAATTACCAATCAAATTGCCAAAAATATCAATATGATACAATTGTTTTTCTTTCAACCAATTGTGTAATGGTTCGCCACCCTCTTTTTTAGGAGTTTCAGGTGTTATAAATTCTACAACAGTCCAACCACCTTTATAACCATCATAATCTTTTACTTCATCAATATCATCTATATTTTCTATAGGCTCAAATTCTTTTGCTTTATCTTCAACTTTCATAGATATTGGATTTGCTAAATATAATTCAGGAATATTATTTATCTTTCTATCTTTCAAACCTTGATAAACTGCCAATTCACCAAACATACTTAAACTACTAATATTTTCTGGCTTAATATATGTTTTCATAGCAACAATGTTTCCATCATTATCACCCAATTTATAAACCATACTATTACAACCTTTGCCAACATAATCTACAGAGATATTTTTACCCCCTAGTTTCACAGAGGTTTCTTTTGGTTTTTCATCACGAATCACGTATGATAAAGTATTTAGCGTATCAAAAACTTCTTTTTTATTCATACCCTCAAATATTTTAGGAGTCTTTCTTACAAGATTTGTATCTTCACCATTTTGTTCCATCTTTTTAACAATAGCAGCGAATTTGTATGGTGCTCCACCATCTTTGGGTTTTGTATATAGTTCAGAATCGTAATTCTTTAAACTGTCATCTTCCATATAAGAATCTATTCTATTAGATTCATAATTATCACTTTTTTGAAAGAAATCATTATCATAAATACCATTAATAAAATTATTTTTTCTAATATCAACAAGTCTATTATTAACCTTGTTTATATTAACTTCATCACGATTACCACAAAACGGTGTTGTAGAATAGTTTTTATAGATTGAATAAATTGGAATAAATGATACGTTCATATAACAAAGAAAACGTATGAAAAAATAATTTGCTAATACAATATTAATTTGCAAGCCCATTTTTAATTAGGTATAATTACAATGTTAAGGAGATATTATGACAAAAGTTACATTGATTAAAGGGGACGGAATTGGCCCAGAAATTTCAGAAGCAGTTGTTAAAATCATAAAAGAAGCAAATGTACCAATAGAATGGGATGTTCAAACTGCAGGATTAGATGTTATTGAAAAAGAAGGTGTTCCGTTGCCTCAACGTGTACTTGACTCAATAAAAGAAAATAAAGTTGCTTTAAAAGCACCTATAACAACACCTATCGGTAAAGGATTTCGTTCAGTAAATGTTCAATTAAGAAAAGATTTGAATTTATACGCAAATGTTCGACCTTGTAAAAATATTCCAGCAGTTAAAACAAGATTTGATAACGTTGATATAGTTGTTATCAGAGAAAATACAGAAGATTTATACGCTGGTATAGAAGAACAAATTGATGAAAATACTGCACATAGTATAAAAATCATAACAAGAGATGCTTCTATTAGAATTGCAGAATACGCTTTTGATTATGCTATCAAAAATAATAGAAAAGAGGTTTGTGTTGTAACAAAAGCAAACATTTGCAAGTTGTCTGATGGTTTATTTTTAAATTGTGCAAGAGAGGTTGCCAAAAAATATCCACAGATTAAATTTAGAGAAATCTTAGTTGATAATTGTTGTATGCAATTAGTACAAAATCCATCACAATTTGATATGTTATTGTTACCAAATTTGTATGGCGATATTGTTTCTGATTTAACAGCAGGATTGATTGGTGGTTTGGGTATTGCTCCAAGTGCAAATATTGGAAAAGATTATGCAGTATTTGAAGCCGTTCATGGTTCAGCACCTGATATAAAAGGACAAAATAAAGCAAATCCAACTGCATTATTATTATCTGCTGTTGAAATGCTTAAATACCTAAATTTTAACAAACAAGCAAACAATATTGAAAAAGCATTATTTAAAACTTTAGATTCTGATATAAAAACTGCTGATATAGGTGGTTCTGCAACTTGCACAGAATTTACAGAAGAGATTATTAAAAATTTAGAAAAGGAATAGATTATGAGTGAATATTTATTTGATCCAGGATATGGAAGACATTTAGTAAGTTTGATATTTTCATTAGAAGATATGTATGGAACTATAAATAAGTTTAAAAACTTAGGACAAAAGAAATTCCAATTTAAACAATATTATCCATCTATCTTAAAATTATTAAAACAGAATACAGCATTTTATTTAGGTTGTATGTTATGGGCAGTGTATTTAAAATCTCAACCAGAAGGTGAAATTATTGATAATTATTGTTTAGGTAAAGAATACAATGAAGAGTCTTCTTTGATAGAATTATTGTTTTTAATTAAGTTTACAAAAACTTTTTCAAAAGATACAAAATATTATATGAATACAGATTTTTCTTATCCGGAAGAAGATGCAAAAATGTTAGAAGTATATCGAGAATTTGCAATTTTAAATGAAGGATTTGTTAACACTAAGAAAAATACAGATTTAAAATTACCAGATAGTTTAAAAACTCCATCAAAAGAAGAATTAGAAACTATTCATACTACAATTCAAGAAGTTGTAAGAACTGGTGATTTTGATAAATTATTCGAAATTAGAGGATTGATACTTTAATTTATGAATATAACTGGTGGTATATATAATGGTAGAAAAGTTCAGGCACCTGACGAAAAAATAACTCGTCCTACTTTGTCAAAAGTTAGAATGAGTGTATTTAATTCGTTATATTCTGAACTTTCTACTTTTGAAAATAAAACCTTTTTAGATATGTTTGGTGGCTCTGGTATTATGGGCTTAGAAGCATTATCTAGAGGATTTAAGTCTGTTACTGTCTTTGAAAAAAATAGACAATCAGCAGAAATAATAAAAAACAATTATAAAACATTAGGTTTAAAACCTAATCTAATGATAGGCGATAGCCTTAAATTAATTCAAAAAATTACAGATAATTTTGATGTAATATACATTGATCCACCTTATATGAGTGGAGTTTATGAACAATGCTTAGCAAAAATACCTAATGCAAATATTGTTATACTTGAACATAGTGTTGAAGTTGATACAACAGGATATACTGTCATCAAACAGAAAAAATATGGAGATACATTTATTACTTTCTTAAAGAAAGAATTAGACTAATTTAACATATTCTTCAATTTCCTCTTCTGTATTCATTTCTGTTGCACAAACTAATATTTTGTTATCATCAAGTTTTAAACCACCTAATATATTATTAGAATTTAATTTGCTTAAAAATTCATCAGCATTATTTACTTCAACTACAAACTCATTGAAGAAATTTTTGTTTAAAACTTTATAACCTTTTTCTGATAATTTTTCAGCCAATGAATGTGCCAAATTTGCAGATAAAATACCAGTTTGTTTAAAGCCTTTTTCTCCAAGCAGACTTAAATATAATGCTGCTTCAAGAGCAACTAATGCTTGGTTAGAGCAAATATTACTTGTTGCTTTTTCTCTCCTAATATGTTGTTCACGAGTTTGCAAAGTCAATGTATAAGCAATATTTCCATCTGCATCAAGAGTTTTTCCTGCCAAACGTCCAGGAAGTTGACGCATATATTTTTCTTTACAAGCCATAAATCCGGCATGAGGTCCACCAAATGACATTGGAATACCCAATGTTTGAATATCACCAACAACAATGTCTGCTTCTACCGGTGGTTTAATTACTGATAAACTTGCAGGTGTTGTACAAACTATCAATAATGTATTAACAGGAGTAATTGTAGTTAACTCTCCATAATAATCAGGATTTTGTATAAGTACACATGCAAAATCTGCATTATTTTCAGGAATTTCATCAAACCATACAAGTTCGATGCCAGCACCCCAAGCGTAAGTTTTAATTACTTCCTTATATTCAGGATTTAACTTGTTAGATACAAGAGCATTATGTTTTCTTGAAATTCTACAAGCCATTGAAATAGCTTCAGCACACGCAGAACCACCATCATAAACAGATGCATTTGCAACATCCATTCCTGTAAGCATACATATCATAGATTGATATTCATACATTATTTGTAATGTACCTTGTGAAATTTCAGGTTGATAAGGTGTATATGCTGTTAAGAATTCAAATCTTTGTGCAACTTGAGAAATTGCAGCTGGTACAAATTTGTTGTAACAACCACCACCAATGAATGATACATAATCAGTTTTATTTTTATTAGCTAGTTTTTTTACTGATTTTTGAGTTTCTAATTCACTCATTGCTTCTGGCAAATCAAAAGATTTCATTTTAACAGGAATATGTTTGAATAAATCTTCTATGCTTGCACAAGAGATTTCTTCCAACATTTCTTTTCTTATTTCATCATTATGTGCTAAAAAATTTTTCATTATTGAACTTCTTCTTTATAATCTGAGTAATCTAACAAATCTTTGTATTCAACATCGCTAGCATTGCTATCGATTTTCACTAACCAAGCTTTACCTAGTGGATCTTCATTAAGTAATTCTGGTGTTGCAATAATATCTTCATTTACATCTGTAATAGTACCACTAATAGGCATGTAGATTTCAGAAGCAGCTTTAACAGACTCAACTGTTGCAAAAGATTCATTTTTTGCAAATGTAGAACCAACTTCAGGTAATTCTACAAAAACTATATCTCCCAATTGTTCAACAGCATAATCTGTCAAACCAATAACGTGTTTTCCATCTTGTTCCAGAACATATTCATGTGATTTACTACATAACATTCCTTCGCTCATTCTTAATCTCCTTTATATTACTAACTTTTATTTTTCTTTTGTACAAATGGTCGTTTTTCAACTTCCGCATTGTGAAGTTTTTCTCTAATTTTAACTTGAAGAGGAGTTCCAATTTTTATCTCAGGAATATTTTTAATATAGGCTAATGCTATATTATCACCTCTAACAGGAGAAATACCACCACTTGTAATAGTACCAATCTTTTCATTATTATAATACACTTCATAACCGTGTCTGGCAATACCTCTGTCAATCATTTTTAAACCGATTAATCTTTTTGGTGCACCATTTGCGATTTGATTCATTATAACATCTTTACCATTGTAATCATCTGTTTTTGTTTTGCTAACAGACCAACTTAGACCAGCCTCTATTGGTGTTGTTTCTTCATCTAAATCGTTACCATACAAATGAAGTGCTGCTTCTAATCGAAGAGTATCTCTTGCACCTAAACCAATTGGTTTTATTCCGAAGTCTTGACCTGCTTCAAGAATTTTATCCCAAAGTGTTTCAGAAAATTCATTTCTTACAAGAATTTCAACACCATCTTCACCAGTATAACCAGTCCTAGAAATCCATAAATTTATATTACATAACTCTGCTCTTTTTATAGAGAAAAATGGAGGTAATTCTTTCACACCCATTTTTTGAATTAATTCCACAGCTTTTGGCCCTTGAACTGCTAATAATGAATAATTGTGAGATTCATTGATTATATCAACATTGAAACCTAGTTTGTTACGAACCATCCAGTTTAAATCTTCATCAATACGAGCAGCATTAACGATAATTAAATATTTGTTATTTTCTATTTTATAAATAATAAGGTCGTCAATAATACCACCTTGCTTATTTGTCATCTGACAATAAACAGCTTTTCTATCAACAAGTTTTGTAACATCTTGTGGTACAAGTTTGTTTAAATAAGGTAGGGCATCTTCCCCTTTAACTATCACTTCGCCCATGTGAGAAACATCGAAAAGTCCTACATTTTCTCTAACAGTTTTGTGTTCTTCAATGATTGAAGAATATTGAACAGGCATGTGCCAACCTGCAAAATCTACCATTCTTGCACCTAATTTTATGTGCTTGTCATGTAAAAAAGTTTGTTTTGTCATAATTGCTCCCTTTGCTAATTATTGTGACTGTAAATTGGGTATATGTCAAGGTATTCTAACCTTTTGTTAATATTTCACATGATGTTTTTGATAAAAAAATAAAAAAATTTAAAATTTGTACTTTACTTTTTAGTTTCTTTCTAGTAACATAAAACACATACCAATATAATTGTTCGGAGGAATGCCAGAGCGGTTGATTGGAGCAGTCTTGAAAACTGTCGTACCTTCACGGGTACCGTGGGTTCGAATCCCACTTCCTCCTCCATTTAAAGTCACTCGAAAGAGTGACTTTTTTAGTTTGAGAAATTATAAAATGTATATGTATTTTGACTGTATTTTATTGAGTGCTTTGATTATTACAGATGGTGCGATTATTTAGGATTTTTGGTTTAAATAGGGCGTTTGGGGGGTAGGAAATAATACTACCATTCGTAATTTAAACTACTCCAAAATACTCATTTTGCGGACTAACGGATGGTGTTATTATTTCGGGCAGTCCATTTTGAAATTTTGCTCCGAAAGAGTGCCGAAAAATTTGTAAAGCAACACATGATTTGATATTTATGACATAGGCAAAACTTCCGACCAAGTAAGAGTTTTTAGTGTGTCGTGATGTTTGATTTTTTACATAAAAATTTTTACGGAACTTTTATTGCATTTGGGAACAATTACTTTCAAGTAAAATTTTCTGTAATTCTTTAATGGCTATAATCTTAACAAAAATTATTTTCTAACAAGTGGTTTGATAATTTAAACAAATTCTTTTTATAATTATACTTTCTAACGGAACTACTTAACGGAACCAAATTTATATTTTACCATTGTTCAAAATGTAGTCTATCTTCTACACTTATCTCTTTTTGAACAGGAATTTTTGCATTCTCACTTGGGTAACCTAGAGCAATATAGCAAGGCATAAAATAATTATCCGGATGGTTTAAAGTTTTCTTTATATGTTCAAGTTCTTCTTGCATTGGAATTCTTGTTACCCCAAAAACACCTTCCGCAGTTGATGCTAATAAAATATTTTCTATACAAAGCCAAATTGATGCGAATTCGTTTAAATCACTCAAACAAGTCGGTTCTAACAGAGGTTTTCTAAGTTTGAAAAACGGCAAGACTAAACAACCACATTCATACAACATTGAAAATTGCTTTGGCATTGCAATATGATACATTCCCCGTTGGTTTTTGTCTGTCATTCCAAAGAAATCTAACATTTTTTCGCATTCGTCAAAGTCTGTCATATTTTCAAGATTTAATACTTCTGCACGTTTCTTTTTGTCATTTATAATAACAAATTCCCATTCTCTTAAATGGTTGTTGGTAGGAGTTTTCAAACCTGCTGATATAATCTTTTTAATTATTTCCATTGGTATAGGTTTGGTTTGAAAATCTCTAATAGTTCTTCTTTTTTCTATTGCTTCGTATAAATCCATGTCTACCTTGTTATAAAAGATTGTAACATGAATAGATTGTATGAAAAATAATTGTTAGAAAAACTCAAACTGTGTGTTAGGTTACAGTATAAAATTATTTATAAACATATAATTTATTGATTGTTTAAAACTTCTGTAAGATATTTTTTATATTCTTTTTTTAGTTTGGAAGGTTCTATAATTTTACATCCTGCTCCCCATTTGAAAATGTGCCACATGATTTCTTTACTTCCACTTGCTTTAAATTCTAGCGTATAAGTACCATCTTTATTTAATTTACCAATTTGTGATGGGTGAAAATTATATTGACTTGCGTCTTGTGCTAATTCTTTATTAAATAGAAGTTTTACATTTAAAATTTCTCCATGGTAAACTCCAAATGATAATTTTGTATATTCTTGTAAATTAAAATTACCTTTATCAAAAACACTATTTGTTAATTGTAAATCAGTAAATTTGTGTAAGAGGTATGTATAAATTTCGTTACCTTTTTCTTTTTCATTTGCAATAAGATAAATTTTTTCTCCGTATATCATTCCTAATGGTTGAATACGGCGTTTTTTGTTATGATAAATACCTGTAACTTCTATTGAATGTTGTAGTGCTTCACGAATTACATTTAAGGAGTTTAAATCAATGTTATATCTTGGCATTTGTCGTATTGCATAACCTTCTGTTTGCATAAAAAGTTCAATATTATTCTCTATTGAGGTTAAATTTTTGCGAGTAAGAGATTTTATTTTCTCAACTGTTTTTCCAAGTTCTTCTTTCATTTCTTTATTTGTTGTTCTACGTTGTAATTGTTCGATGTTTGCAATTTCTTTTGGAGAAAAAGATATTAAATTTGCTATTGAATAATTCGTAAAACCCCAATGTTTTTGAGTATCTGTTGTATCAATTTCATCAATAGATGGAAAAATACAAGTTAAACTATCTCTCATTCTTTCAGCAGTTCTTCTTGAAACTTGGTATCTTTCAGCAATTTCTTTTATTGTTATACCTTGAAATTTAGATGACATAAAAATCGCTAAATCTAAAATATCTGAAATTCTAGAATATCTTGGTTTATCTTTATTCATAATATCTCCTATATATTTTATATTTAATTTTACATTGTGACCGTTTTTGTCGCATCGAATGTTTATACTAAATTTAGAGGTGAAAAATATGAATTTAAGCGTATTAAAAACTATTAATGAACGATATGGTGTTCAATTATCAAAAAATGATTTGAAGAAAATTTGTATTGGAATAAATTTTGGAATGTGTTTTTATTTATCTAATCCTAATGATATGTCAATTTCAGTTTTAGAAGTGATTGTAAAATATTCTGATAGTTTATTTAAACTAATCACATATAGAGATGGTACTTTAGTGAATGTATTACCTTTTAGAAATTCTAAAAAAATTGATTTTTTAAATATACCTGATTTGAATAAAGAAATAAAATTATTAGATAAAGTTGAATTGAAAAAACTAAGTCATATTTGTGCATATTGTAATAAAGCCTTGAAAGATAGTGAAAAAACAATTGATCATATTTTACCGAAGTATGCTAATGGAGAAAATGTTATTGAAAATTATGTTGTTTGTTGTGCTGAGTGTAATGGAAAAAAGGCAAATTACGATATAAATTCATTTTTAGAAGAAAATGATGAAAGTGCTTATTGTTTTCAAAATTATTTAGAAATGATTGATAACCAACGAAAAAATAGAGAGTATTCACAAAGTGTTAAAAGATATATAAATGCTCATATTCTATCTAAGGCAAAGAAATATCCTCAAAGAAAATCTCAACGATATTTTGAAGTTCAAAATATTGAATATGAAGTAAAAAATACTGATATAAAATTTTGTTTAAATAAAACTGAATCTAAAATTCTTGATTATTTTTTAGCAAATAAAGACTTTACTGATTATAAATTATTGGCTAGAAAATTAAAAATGAGTCATAAGGAGTTATTAACTCACATAACACATATAAATTGTTTAACAGGTATATTTGTTTTAAAACAACTTAAGACTAATGGTGTACGAGTAAATAATTTGTATAAAAATATTTTTGATATAGTAAAAATTTAGAATTAAACTTGAAATTATAAAGTTTGAGTTTCTTTCTTTATTTTTTCTTTTGGATGTCTAAGTTTTACTATTGCATCAAAATCAGGAGTTATACTTAGTTCAAAATGGAAACGTCCACACTTACTAACTTCTTCATAAGCATTTCTCATTACTGGGAAACCCCATGCAATTCTTAAAGATGCACTTCCAGGAAGGTTTATTCTAAAACCAACGCCTAAACTCATAAGAAAATCATTTTGATTGTATCCTTGGGCACCTGTTCCAGTTCCTTTATATGGAAATACTCCTGCATGGTCTGCAAAAATAAATCCTTTTAAGTAATTTCCTAAGAATGGAATATCTTTTGTTTTATCTTTATTTTTTATTGTTCTTGGTAGAATTGGGAACAATAATTCTGTACTTATTAGATAGCCACTTCTACCAATTAATAACCCTTCGGAATAACCCCTGACAGTAGCAACACCACCAGCCATGAATTGATCTAGATATGGTACAACATTCTTTGGTATAACCTGATAACTACCTCTTATTTGACCTACAACACCGTGTCCAAAATCGTGTATTCTTAAAAGATTACCATCAATTTTAACGTAATTTGATTGTTTCTGGAAAAGTGGTGCTGCATAACTAACATTTTGATTTAAAAACCAAATCCCACGTTGACTATCATATCTAAAACTTAAACCTGTTTGTGCCGAACTAATTTTATCTTTATATAAATCATATCCATCAAAACTAGTCGCTGCCTGTTTATAACTTAATGATGTAGTACTGGTTAATTCCATCCAAGGTTTTCTAATAAGTGGTTGTGTATAATAAATGGAATAATTAAAAGAACGGCTGCGAATATTAAACATTCTATATGGACCATGTCCAATTTTTGTGAAGCCTGATGAAAAAGAAGCACCTACTCTACCATCTTTTTTATTTACTGGAACATTGTAATCAGCAAATGGAGTAACAGAGTATCTATTAACATAAGTTCCTAGTGATAGTTTATCTCGCATTCCAAATAAACTATCATTTTGTAATATAAAACCACCTCGATATTTACCTATGGTGCTTCTACCTGCATTATCTAATAATGCTGTAAAGTGAAAAGGTGATTTTTCTGTTGCATTAATTTTAACATCAGTTGTTAATAATTCATTCTGTCCAGGAGTAAGACTACCATTTAAACTTATTCCATCGTTGTATCGATTGAATAGAACCAAGTTTTCTTCTAATTTAGAAATATTAAAAACATCTCCTTCTTTAATTCCTAGTCTATCTTTTATATATTTAGTCTTTGTCCATTTGTTATCAGATATTGTGATATTACCGACTTTACCTTCTGCTAGTGTGATTTTTAAAGTATTGTTCTCAATTGTTTGTTCAGGAACGTATGCTCGTGCTGTTACAAAGCCTTTTTCTAAATAGAGATTGTTTATTTTTTTTATAATTTCTTGTAGTTGATTAAATGTTATATTTGTTTCTGTATAATTATATAATATTTTTTCAATTTCTGATTTTGTTAAAATTTTAGATGGGCTAACTTCAATGTTTTCAACGTAAACACCTTTTGTTGCATATTCTTCTGCTTTTGCTTTAATTACTTTTTGCTTTTTTTTAGTATTTTCTTCTTTGATTATATCTTTTTTGTGCTTGTTTTCTTTAAATCTTTTATATTCTTTTGTTGCTTCTTGCTCCATTTTATATTTTTTTAAATTATCAATATCGTGCAAATATATCGTACCTGCTTGATTTTGAATGTTTTGATTAACATTTGGTACAGCAAGAACTGATAATTGGATTATGCATGCACATACGCAACTTATAAAAATTTTCTTTTTCATCTTCATGTTTTATGCTAACACGAATTTATTGAAATTTTGCATAACTTGATATTAAATTTAAGATTTGTAATGAATAATAAAGATATGTAAAAAATCTTAGTTTTTTCTTATAAATTCAAATATACTTTGGTGTTATAATATAATCTGTAAATATCCAACATAATTTAGATTAGGGAAATAGAATGGCAAATATATTTATAAAAAAAATAACAGCATTATTTTTGTCTTTTAATATGCTTATTTTAGGTGTTCCGGTTAGTGTTTTAGCATCAGAAATTTCTGGTGTTACACCAAATGGAAATGTTTATAATATAGAAGGTAATAAATTTTCTGGACAAACTCAGTTCAGACATTATGATAAATTTGATTTATCAAAAGGTGATATTGCTAACTTAATATATAAAAATGGTTATAAAAATTTCGTTAATTTAGTAAATAATCGTGTAAGTATAAACGGACTCGTGAATACTATGCGTGGTAACAATTTTTATAATGGACATGCAATTTTTGTATCTCCAAATGGTATAGTTATTGGTGCTTCGGGTGTTTTAAATGTGGGTTCTTTATCTTTGTTAACTCCTTCGCAAAGTTCATATAATTCTTTTTTAAATGCATATAATGGAACAAATGCTTCTGATTTAGCAAAATATGAATATGGAGCAAGTGCATATAATGGTTTGATAAAAGATTCTCATGGAGAAATTGTCGTAAATGGTAAAATTTTATCAAGAGAGGAAGTTAATTTATATGGTGATAAAATAATTGTTCAAGGAACTGCTCAAGATAAAGCAGGTATTATTGCTGGGTGGAAAGATGAAAATACTGTGTTTGATACTGATGTCAAAGCAAAGGAAGTTTTTAATAGTTTAGTTTCAAATAATATTAAAGATGCCACAAATTTTGATTTAAAAAATGGTAAGGTTGTAATTGTTGCTGGAGATAAAGATGTTGAAAATCCAACATATTCTAATAATGCACAAGTTTTAATTGATAATGCAGAGATTGCTTCAAATAATGTTGACATCCAAGCAAATTCTTCTTCATCTATTGGAAATTTAGATTTAGGATTTCCAGATGAAGTCGTTGCAAATATTTCTATAAAAAATTCAGAACTTTCAGCTGATGATGTAAAAATACTTGTTAATGCAACAAGTGAAGTAAATAAGCAAATAAATACAATTGAGCCAACAATTTTAGCTTGGATATTGGAAGATGAATCACATATTTCAGAATTTTTTAGTTCAGAAGTAATGGAAGGTTTTGAAGGGGCAAAATCAAATGCAACTGTTGATATAATAGGTTCAACTATTAAAACAAATAATGATTTGACTATTAATACTTCATCAAGTTCGACATTAAATGTTGATTCGGATTATATTTCAGGATTTGTTCCTGCAATATTTTATGCATTAGGGACAAAAACTAATTCTCAAATAAATGTTAAAAATTCAAAATTGTTAGCAAACGGTGATGTTAATCTTCAAGCCGTATCTACTAATGAAGCAGATGTATATCTTTCAAATTCTAGTTTTATTACATTTACACCAACAGATGCGTATGCAATGATGTTTTTGAATTTTAATACAGTTTCTACAACAAAAGTTATTATTGATAATTCTACAATTGAATCAAATGACTTAAATTTATTTGCAGTAAATTATGGTCAAAATAATGCTCAAGTTGATTTGTACATAACACTTGGTGAAAATGATTTTTCATCTGATACAACAGGAGGTTCTGGTGTATCATTAGCAGGTCTTTATAGTCATTCTAAAAATGATACAGAGGTTTCTATTATAAACAAATCTAATATCGAAACATCAGGTGATACAAATATTATTTCCCAAAGTGTAAATATAATTACCAATTCTGCATCATCTACTATTGATTATTCCGATGGTGACGATAAATCTAAAAGTGAAAATTTAGATACTTTGATAAAGGATAAGTTAGGTACAGTTGAAGATAAAACGTCTGCTACTTTTAAATCCATTATAAGTTTGTTTCAAAAAAATATTGCAGAACAAGGTGGAAAACTTAATCCATCACAATTTAAAGTTGGTGGTAATTTAGTAATAAATTCTGGTAATAATTCTGCCATTACAAAAATAGAAAATTCATCTATAAAAACTGGTGATTTATTAATGTCTTCTCATGTAGTTGATCTTGTTGGAAATCGTTCAACTACATTTTCAAAAGGAGAAGCCAATTTCGGATTGGGTGTCGCAGTAATTTCAAATAATCAATTAAATAATACAATTTCAAATATCGATAGTTCTAGTATTGAATCAAATAGTTTAACAGAAGAAGCAATAACAGAAATTCCAACTACGCAAGGAACAATTCAAGTAGGTATAAAACTTCCAATAAAAGGTGCATCTATACAATTTGGTGTAAATTTTGGTGGTGGTGTAGATGATTGGTCTGCAAGTATGTCAGATATTTTTAAATATGATAAGGAAGCACCAATTTTTTCATTTGATAGTAGTCTTGCTTATAAATACGGACAAATGAAGCCTAAATTTGAATTTAAAAATTTCTTTAATAACTTTGCTAAATCTGGTGCTTCAGCTAAAACAGCAGCAATGTCTGGTTCTGTTGTTTATAACAATGTAACAAATAATACAATATCTTCTGTAACTGGTGGCTCAGATGTTGTTGTAAAAAATGGAAATGCAAATATTTATGCAGTAAATTCTGTTGTTGGTTATAATGCGGTTGGTAACGTAGATTTCTTGATGAATTTAGCCAATGGAATGTTGCCTGGTTGGATTGCTCCTCCTGGTGGATATACTATGGGTGTAGAATCACCTATGGGTGTTGGTGGTAGCGTTTTAGTTAATAATTACGAAAATAATGCTATCTCAAATGTGGATAATTCAAAAATAAACGTATCTAATGGTGATTTAAATATAGGTTCTGCAACAGAACAAGGATATATCTCAGCACTTGCAATAGGTGGTAAATCTACAGGGTTTGTTATGGACGGTGCTGTACATGTTCAAAATCTTTCAGGAAATACAACGGCATCAATTACAAATTCAAGTAATATCACGGCAACAAATCTTAATTTAAATGCTGGTAAAGCAAATGTAAAATTAGCATCTGATAAAATTGAATTAGATGAAGACACTGGATTATTAAATACAAATGATACATCAAGAGATATTGTAGATCATCTTAAAAATATAGTAATAGGTGGTGCATTAGCACAACAGAGTGAAAAAACTGATAATCCTGATGCAAAAACATCAGCAGGTGTTGCAGTTGGAGCAGATGTTAATGTGTCAACAATAAATAGAACTGTGTCTTCTACCGTTGATAATTCAACTATAACAGTTACAAATAGTGCAAGTATTATATCTGATACTAAATCTCAAAATATGAATATATCTGTTGCTGGTGCTTTTGCTGGTGGCGTGTCAGTTAACAAGAAAAATCAAGAACAAGGTCAACAAGCAGGTAATAATCAACAAGTTGATAATGTTGGTAATTGGCAAGATGCTGTTGATAATGCCGTAGATAATGATGAAGATTCTATGTTTGGTAATTTATTTGATGAAAATAATGCCAATCAAGAAGGGGCTGATATTGCTCATAATAACGCAGATAATATTAATCATGCAAATGGACAAATTGATAATGATGGAAATGTACAAGAAAATGAAGGTGGAAATGTTGGAAATATTGCAAATAATAATGGTAATCTAGTCGGGAATAATAATGTAGCAAATCCAAATGCATCTTCTGGTAATATGTCAATAGCAGCAGCCGGTTCTGTTAATGTTATTAATGATTCATCAAGTGTATCTTCAAAAATTACTAATGCTACTATTAATGTAGGAGAAGAATTAAATGTTAAAGCAAATCAAACGTCTTCTAATGTAAATGTTTCAGGTGCAGCCGCAAAGGCAGGTACAGTTGGTGCTGGTGCTGGTGTAAATATTTATAGAAATAAAACAAAAACTGAAACAATAATTGGTGATTCTACAAATAAGGTAACAATAAATTATACAAAATCTGGAAACTCAAAGATTTTAAATAATAATGCAAATAGTGAAGTATCAATTGTTGCTGTCGCATTAGGGGTTGGTGCTGCTGCAAATGAAGAACAAGGCTTTAAAGCTGCTGTTGGTGGCTCTTTTAATTATAATAAATTATCAAATATAATAAATTCTGTTATTAGTAATACAATCATAAAAAGTTCTGAAAATATAACTAATAATATCAATGTAGATGTATTGGCTACAGGGAAATTTGATATATTAAATATTTCTGGTAGTGCAGGTTATGTTGGTGGTGGTTCAACTGGTATGGGTGCAGGTATTGCCGCTAATACAAATGTGTTTACATCAACATTAAATTCAAAAATTATTGATAGTACATTGACAAATGTTGGTGACGTAAAAGTTGATTCATTATTGATAGATAAAGCAGATACAGTTGGTATTGCTGGGGCAATAGTAAATGGTACTAAATCAAGTTATACTTTTGATGGTGCTATTGGAGTTGAACTATCTAGTAACAAAGTTTATTCTTTTATAGAAAATTCTGAAATAGAGGCAAGTGGAAATGTCGAAATTGTTGCAAATTCTATTGTAAATAACCAAAGTTTGGCAGGTGCTTTAGAATTTTCAAATGCAACAAGTGGCTTGGGAGTTGGACTAGGAACAATTGTTTCTATAGTTCAAAATGAAATTTTAGCAAAATCAAGTAATTTAGAGTTGAAATCTTCAAAATCTGTCGAAATTTCAGCAAATGAAAAAGAAGATTTAAAATATTTGGCAGTTAATATGGGATTGCAAACGGCTGGTGAAAATAAAATTAATGTCAATGGTATTGCTAATATTTTCTTATCAACTATTAATTCAAGTGTTGATAATAATTCAAATTTGAATTCGGATGGCAATATAGAAATTTTATCAAATTATAATAATAAATTGCAAGGTATAACTATCGTTGGTGATAAAGCAACTGAGGGTTTTGCAATTGGTGCAAATTCAGTTACTTCATATTACAAAAATAATTTAAAATCTTTATTGGGGAAAAACTCTTCAATTACATCATTAAAAGATATTACGATTAATTCAAATTCAGTAGAATTAATAAATATAATTCCTGTATCTGTTACTGTTTCATCAAGTGGAAATGCTGTTGCTAGTAATATTTTGGTAAATATTATTAAAAATAATGTTGAAACTTATGTGTACGGTGATATTACTTCAGATGGTAATTTATTAGTTAATTCGGCAGATTATACAGTTCTGTACCAGAGAGGTGGTACATTAGCTTTTGGTGGCTCTACTGCATCTGTTGGTGGAACAGTTGATGTTGATTATGTTGCTAAAAACGTTAAATCAGAAATCAATGGTGCAACGATAAAATCTGGTGATACTGCAATTAATGCTACATCTGAAACTTCTTTTGGTGGAATTAAAAAAGATGATGGAACTTATATCGTAAATGATATAAGTGATGTTAATAATTTGGTAAAGAAAGATTCTAATGGAAATTATGTTGAACTTGATGAAAATTCAGATTTCGCAAATTGGAATATGATGTATGATTTAGAAGGTGGTAATAATGCTGCAGTTTCTGGCGTAGTATTTGTTAAAGTTATTGAAAATACAACAAGTGCAAGAATTGTTGATTCAGATATTACATCAACTTCATTAACTTTAAACTCTAATGATTATGCAATCGTTAATGCTATTGCAGGAAAGTTTAATAAAGGTGGAGATGCGTCTATAGGTGGAAATGTTTTTGTTTATGTTACAAAATCTAATACTAATTCATTCATTGAATGTAATACTAAACTTGCAATAAATAATGATATAAAAATAGTTTCATATACAAAACGTGATAATACTGTCATTATGGTTGGTGGCGGTGGAAGTGCAAAAGTTGCAACAAATGGATCTGCTTATGTAAATGTTTCTAATGATAATACAACGTCAAAGATTGATGGCGATGTTGTTATATCTAGTGCTGAAAATATAGTGATAGATACTATTGGGATAAATTCATTATTAAGTACGAATTTATCTGTTGCTGGTTCTGGAAAATTCTCTATGGGTGGAATTTTCTATTATAATGAAATCGATGGAAGCGTAAATTCATTGGTAGGTAATGATAGTGATGGTGCAGATATAACCTTATCAGGAAATGTAAAAATTAATTCAGATTCTGATAATAGTATGAGGGCGTATCTATTTAATGTAGCCGGAAGTGGAAAAATTGCTGTTTCTGGTTGTGGTTTAGTAAATACTATTACAACAGCAGTAAAATCAGATATAGATAATTCAATAATAAATACTGCGAATGGTAAAATTGATGTAATTGCTACTCGTGGGTTTAATAGAGAACAAAAAGATAAAAGTAATATATTTAGAAATTGGTTTAAAGATACATCTGCTTTCAAAACAAATAGTCAAATAACTGATAGTGATATCGCAAATTTATATCCAATTGTTGGTGCGTTGAATGTTGGTGGAGCAGGAAATGTTTCTGTATCAGCTACAATGATATTAAATACAATGAGTGGAGATGTCGTATCTAATGTTAAAAATTCTATAATTTCATCTAAAAACGGATTGAATATATTAGCAATTCAAGATTTCGTTACTTTTGATACAATCGCTGCTGTTGCAGGTGCTAGTAATGTTGGTGTTAATGCTGTTGGTGTTATAAATTTATTAAATGAAACAGTTGAAGGGAAATTATATAATTCAACTATTCAAAAAGGTGGAGTTTCAGTAATATCAAAATCTAATATTGATATGAATCAACTTGTTGTATCAGGTGAAGGTGCAGGAACTGGAGCTTCTGTTGGTGCAGTTGTTGATGTGAACAAAATTAGTGATAAGGTTCATTCTTTTATAGAAAATTCAGACATTGAAGGAAATGTGAAGGTTGATGCTGAACATGTTATTGAAATAAATAATATAATTTTGTCAGGCACAGGTGCTGGAACAGGTGCATCATTAAATGCTGTTCCTATAATAAATATTTATAATGGTGAAACTTTCTCAGGAGTGTATTCAATTGCTGGAAATAATAAAATTACAAATGGTTCAATAACAATTGGTGCAAATGATTATATTGATAATTTTAGTGCAGTTGCTGGTATATCATTCGTTGGTTCCGGTGCAACTATTTCAGGATTTGTAATTAATAATAACTATGATAATATCGTAAAATCTTATATTGATAATATAACAATTAATACGCAGGAAGATATTAATATAATTTCATCGTCGTTAATTGATTCTACAAATGCTTTGTTAATGGCAAGTATTGCTGCAACAGGTGCATCAATTTTAGCAAATGTTGTAGTAAATGGTGTTGGTACTAATTTATCTTCTTTTATTGATAATTCAATAATTGAGAATGCTAATAATATAAAAGTTTTAACAAATAAAGATAAACAAGATAAAATTACTAATACAACTGGTAATTTAGGATTCGGTGCAGAAGGTGCAAACATTGCAACAAATGTTATTTATAACTTATATAAAAACACAGCAAAATCTTATGTGCAAAATTCAGCTATTAATAATTCAAAATCTTTAAATGTAGAAAGTAATTCGGATAGAGTTATAAATAATATCAATATTGCAATTGGTGGTGCTGCAATTGGTGCTACTGTTGGTGTAAATTCAAATGTTAATGAAATTGATACAATAACATCGGCTTATATTGATGCAGAAGACAATATTATAAATATAACTAATAATTTAAGTTTAAAATCAAACGATATAACTATTGCTGAAAATATAATTGGCTCGGTTGGTATTGCTGGACTAGGAGCCGCAGTTATTACGAACATTATTTTAGATGATTTTGATAATCTCACATTATCTCAAATAATTACAGGAAATAATGGCAAAGTTAATGCTGGTTCTATTGATATAAATTCAAATACTAGTTATGGATTATCAAGTGATTATATTGGAGTATCTGTTGGTGCAGGTGGTTTGGCAGGTTGCATAAATATTGTAAAAATCGGGAAACGTGATTCAATTTATTCTACATCAGAAACAAAAAGTGGTGTTGATGCTGCTATAAATAAAGTAAAAACAATTTATGATGATACTACAAATAATGAATCAGAATTAGTACAAAATAGATTTAGTCCGGAAACAAAATCTTCAAATGAAACAGGTACAATTGCGAGGATTCAAGGTAATGTAAAATCTCAAGGAGATATTACAGTTTCTTCGACAAACAAAGTTGGTGGAATTGCTCAAAATACATCAACCGGCGAATATGTAGTTAAAGATAAATTGGAATTTGTCAATACTTCTGTTAATGCAGGAGGTATTGTTGCTGGTGTTGGTGTTCAAACTATTGAGTTATCTAATTTAACCTTAGCAGAAATAATTTCATCAGATATTGAAGCAAATGGTAATATAGAAATTAATGCAAATTCTAAGTCAGATATAAGTATTACTAATACAGAAGTTGATATTGCCGCTATTGCTGCTAGTATTTCAGTAGATAGTGGATTGCAAGGTGCATCTGGTATATACAATAATAAATCTGAAACTATATCTAGTATTTTTAATTCAACACTTAATTCAAATAATTTAAGTATTATATCAAATGCTTTAAATAAAGCCATTGTAAAAAACCGTTCTGTTATTGTTAGTGGTGCAAGTGTTGGAGTATCAATTTCAGAAGTTAATAATGAAAACAAAACGTCTTCTGTAATTACAGGTGATACAGATATAACTTCTAGTGGTAAATTGACATTACAATCTACAAATGATTCGGATATATTTGCTTCAATGAATGTTGTAAATGTTTCTGTGGTTGATTTAGTATCTTACATGTCAAATATTGCAAATTCAAATTCAGTAACTTCTGCTCTTATAAAAGACGTAACTGGTAAAATAATAGTGTCAGGTTTAGACATAATCACTGAGTCTAATGTTATGTCTGTTTCATCATTTGCCAATATTGTTTCTGTTTCTGGTGTTGATATTGCAAATATAGGAAAATCTGGTGCTATAATGAACTCTGAATTTATATCAGGCATCGATAGTTTATCAGGTTTAACTTTAATAAATAATGGTGATACGAATATTTTATCTGGTGTTTTGGCATCAGATAATACAAATGCTGTTGTTATGATTGCTAATTCTCAAATTAGTAAAGTAGGTGTTTCATTAGTCAATACATACGCTAGTGCAGAAGCAAGTGCAACAAATACTGCTAAATCAAAAGTAGTTTTAAAAACAAAAGAACATAGTGCTAATTCATTAAATATTAGTGCAAAATTAAATCTTTCAAATAATGTTGACATTGATGATGGAAATGTTTCAGGTTTGTCTATTAATTCTGCTAATTTGACTTCAATTGTTTCAGGAGATTTGAGCATCGATGTTGCTGGTGTTAATAATATAAAAAATTCAATAAATATTATTGCAGATAGTTATTCATTAAGTAATGCTGTTTTATCGAACTTATCTGTTGGTTTATTATTAAACGTTGCGAATGTGAAGTTAAATTCAACAGTTGATTCAAATACAAATGTAAATATTTCAGGGGTTTGTAATTCAAATGAAACTATAATTAAAGCAAATACTGAAAGAGATTCTATTGTTAATTTGACATCAAAATCTGGTGGATTGGTAAATGTAAATAGTGTTTCTGCTTCAAATGTAATAAGAGGTAATTCAAACGTTGTATTAGATGGATTTAATACAAATAACTCTACATTATCTTTAAATAAGTTGACAGTTGATAATAAATCTATGAATACTCATGATACTATTTCAACTGACTCATCAGGTGGATTTGTTTCTGTAAGTAGTATGTCTGTTTCTTCTGTATTAGATGCAAAATCTAAATTAGATATAAAAAATTCAAATATAAAATCATCTAAAAATATAAGTGTTTCATTAGAAAACGATAATATTATAAAAGATAGTGCTTCATTAACAAATGGTGGAATAGTTGCTGTTGCAACAAATAATACTACTCATACTTATTGTTCTTCTGCAATTATGAATATTGTTGATTCGACTATCGAAAGTGATGAAGATATTAGTTTAGTAACAAATTCTATTTTAAGAAATGCAGTAGACGGTTATATTACATATACTGGTGAAGGTGGAGGATTTGTTGCTACTACTGAAATGACTTTGAAAAATTACTTGATTCAAACAAGTGAAATAAATATTGATAATTCAATAATTAAAGCAAAAAATGACGTAAATATAACAGCAAAAACTACCTCAAAATTTAAACAAAAAATAACAACATCTGTGGGTGGTTTTGTTGCTATATCAAAAAATTGGAATACCTTAGATGTTGAAAATAATAATAGTATTAATTTAAAAAATGGGTCTAAAATATTAGCAGCAAATAAAGCAAATATAAATTTAGATTCTAATAATGATTTGGCAGTTTATTCTGAAGCAAAATCTTCACACTTTGGTTTTAAAGATCCACAAGCAGAATCTTATTTATATTTGACGATTAATAATAAACTTGAAAATACTGGTTCAATTGAAGCAGGAAAATTAGTGGATATTGATTTTATGGGTAATTCTTATAATTATCTAACGCAATATGCTTATGCAGAGGCAAATGCAGCAATTCCTACAACTACTGAAAATGGTATTTTATCAAAAGCCGTTAATAATGTATTGACCGTTTCAAGTGGTGCCGATATTACTTCTGGTCGAGATGTTATGGTAAATTTCTCTATGGGATATGGTTCAAGTAGTTCAACGATTGCGTATAAGTGTGTTTGTTATGCTTTATTTGGTATTCCTATTACAAAAAGTGGCTCAAAATCAAATTATAGTTATAATCACAATGCAAAATTAAATCTTGATGGTGATATAGTAGCTGGTCGTGGAAATAATAAATATATGAAGATAAATCGTGATGGTACAATAGATTCTTCTACATCAGGATTTTATGAAAATGAATATACTTTAATTAATGGTCAAACAGTAAGTCCAGAGGAATTGAAACAAAATGCACTTGATTCATTGACTATTGATTTAAATGAAATAAATTCAAATATTACAGAAGTTACATCTTCTTTGAACTCTGTATCAGATATGATAACATCTCTTGAAATAGAAAAAGTAAATAATCAAGAAATTTTAGATATGCTTAATGAAAAATTAAGTCAGGGTTATCAATTTATTACAGAAGATGATTTAGAAATAATAATAAATAATAATATAAAAAATGACGTTGTTTTGAAAAATGGTGAAGTCGATTCAAATAAAATTTCTGAATCCTTATATTCTGATATTTTAACAAAGTATAATGATTTGTGTTCGGAAATAGCCCAAAGAAATAATGAAAAATATGAAGCTAATCCATCAGCAACAGATTTCGAAAAAGTTCCATCTATTCAAGAATTTTTGAATAACAATTATTCAACTTCAATGTCTGATGCACAACAAACTTATTTTGTAAATTCTTATAATGATGAATATAATTCTTTCTCAACTACCGAAAAAGGCAATTTCTCTGTTTATGGCAATAAATATATTCTTTCTGATGTGAAATCTGATTTGGAAGGCAATGTTACTACACCTATTTCCGATTATGAAAATACAATTAAATCTTTAGATGATAGATTATCTGTATTAAATAAATCAAAAAATAGTTATGAAAATGATTTAAAGAATTTACAATCAAAACAAACAACAATATGTCAAGCAATAGAGGATGTTAAAAATAATGATTATCAAGAACAAGAGTCTGACTATGCAATATTATTTAATCCTTTAATTATGGGTAGTTCAGCAGTAATTAAAGTTACTGGTATCAATAATACAGATATTATAGGGCAAGGTAATTTTAAGATAACTCAATCTGGTTTTAAAATTGATAATTATTCAAATAGAAGTTTATATTTTGATGATATTCGTTTTGAAACTGGAACATTGAGTGGTTTATATATTGGCGAATATAATTATTCTGCTTTTTGTGATAAATCTCAGTCTTTAAATAATTCAAATGCATATAATTATTTAGTATCTGGAACTGGCTTTGATAATATTCCAACAGTAGGTGTTCATTATGTGACAGAAAATAATGCAAATAACGCCGAAATTGGTATTACAATAAATAATTATTATGATACATCTAATCCGTTTGCAACAAGTATCAAAAATTCTGATATTGTTTTCTTGGGTGATGTGAAGTCAAATTCAGATTTATTCGTATCAAATGAAAGTGGCGATATCATATTTATTGGTAGCGATATAATGGCTAATAATATAAATATGTATGCAAAACAAGGTGATATATCTATTTTACAATTTGATAATACTATTCCACTTGAGTTATCTGAAAATAGTGAAATATTCGCAGGTGGTTTATTTGAAATAATTACTACAAAATCAGATTCTGAAACAGTTTGTATAAATAATGGAGTTATCAGAGCCGGTTATGGTGACAGAAATCTAACTGTAACAGATGATATGTTGAATAATTTGATAGAAGATCCAACCACTGGTGAAAAGAATATGATTGATTTAGGTGGTAATAACGATATTAAAGCATTATACGTTGATGGTAAAATAATATTGTTTAATATGAAACAACCTAATGAAGATGCTGGTTCTATTGATATTGATGGTAAAGTTTCTGGTAATGGACAATTTATTTATACAAATGGATATTCAAATATTCAAATTGATAATCAAACTTCTAAGGAATTAGTAGTTAATAATTTGTATAATAATAAACTTTCAGGAAATATTTCTAATGACATTAGTGCTACAAATCAGGGACGTGATTTTGCTATTACAGAAATAAATTCAAAAGGTTTAATTACTATAAACAAAGAAATTCAATCTGGTTTGAATTCTGTACAAAGAAGTGATGATTCCATTTTAAAAATAACTTCTTCTAACGGAATTAATTTAACTGAAAATTCAAATATAATATCTGATGGTAATACGTTTATTTTAAATGATATTTTAGGTAGTTTGGATATTAGTGGAACAATTACTTCTAATGGTAATTTGACTATTAGTAATAATTCTACTTCTAGTGATACATATTTAAAG
>JBNMJS010000020.1:0-23736 GCA_050873965.1 Cyanobacteriota bacterium
AGACATAGTTACGCAATTAACTAATTCAAATATAGACTATATTGAATGTGGTTATTTTAAACCTAACTACGAATATAATAAAAATTGCAGTATTTATACTAAAATAAACGATATTTCTACTTTTTTATCATTAAATAAAAATATAATTTATACACTTATGGTAAATTTTGGTGAAGCAGAGTTAAAAGATTTTCCAATTAACACATACAAAAATTTTGAATTAAGAATTGCATTCAAACCACACCAACTTAACGATATAAAAAATTATGCAAAAGAATTACAAGATAAAAGATATAATATATCACTAAACCCTATGCATACAAGCATTTACTCAAAAAATGATATTTCAAAACTTTGTGATATAACTAACCAATTAAAACCGACATGTTTAACTGTTGTCGATACAATGGGAATTATGGCAGAAAAAGAATCTAAAGAATTATTTCTAGAACTTGATAAAGAAATCAATTTAGAAACAAATTTAGGTTTTCACTCACATAACAATTTACAATTATCGTACTCAAACACAAAAGAGATAATCAATACTATAGAGAATCACAAATTTATAATTGATTCTTGCATTTTAGGTATAGGGAGAGGTGCAGGAATCCTTCCTACTGAACTAATAGCACAATATCTAAATGAACATTCAAATTCAAACTACAACCTAAATATAATATCTACTATTGCAAATAAATATATTCAACCATTGGAAAAAATTCAGAAATGGGGCTATAGTTACCCATATTATTTAAGTGCAAAAAACAAATGTCATCCTAACTATGCAAGATATATGATTGAACATACAAATTTAACCTATAAAGAAATGAATATAATTTTTTCAAAAATACCAAATGATGAAAAAATAAATTATAATGAAGAATTATTAAAAAAATTATTATAAACTTATGTAATAATTTTGAAAAATTCTTTACAAGAACCAAAATTTGATTTAATATTGTAGTGTTATTTAGTGTATAAAAAGGGATAGAGATGAGCAATCCAAAATATAAAAGAGTTCTCTTAAAAATTAGCGGAGAAGCGTTACTTGGAGAACAAGATTTCGGTATAGATTACAAACCGGTAGAAATGATTACAAATGAAATAAAAACAATCCTTGATAAAGGTGTTGAAGTTGCCGTTGCTGTTGGTGGTGGAAACATTTTTAGAGGAATGAAAAATAGTGCTAAACTTGGAATGGACAGAGCATCAGGCGACTATGTTGGTATGTTAGCAACTGTTATGAATGCTGTTGCATTACAAAGTGCATTAAAAAAAGCAAACATTGATTGTAGAATTCAATCTGCAATTACAATGAATCAAATTGCTGAGCCATATATTCGTCATAGAGCAATTAGACACTTAGAAAAAGGTCGTGTCGTGATATTTGCGGCAGGAACAGGTAACCCATTCTTTACAACAGATACAGCAGCTGCTCTTAGAGCATCAGAAATTGATGCAGAAGCAATGCTAATGGCTAAAAATGGTGTTGATGGTGTTTATACAGATGATCCAAAGACGAACCCAGAAGCTAAAAAGTTAGATAAAATCAAATATTCTGATATTATCAAAAATGAATTAAAAGTTATGGATGCTTCAGCTTGTTCATTATGTGAACAAAATAATATTCCTATTGTAGTTTTTGATTTCAAAGCAAAAGGAAGCTTAGCAAACATAATGGACGGCAAAGACGTCGGAACATACATCGGATAAAAGTAACACATAAATAAATTTGAAAGAGGTAAAAATGTCAGAAGCAGTTGAACAACTATTTGCAACAGGCGAAGAAAAAATGGAAAAAGCAATCGCCCAATTGAAACGTGAATTTTCAACAGTTAGAACAGGAAGAGCAAATCCTGCAATTTTAGATAAAGTTTTAGTTGATTATTATGGAGCACCAACTCCACTAAGACAAATGTCACAAGTAACAGTACAAGATGGTACAACTCTTGTAATTACACCTTATGACAAAACTATTTTAAAAGAAATCGAAAAAGCAATCATCAAAGCTGAATTAGGTATCGCTCCTAACAGTGATGGTATATGCTTAAGATTAGCTTTTCCACCTTTAACAGAAGATAGAAGAAAAGCTATCGCTAAAGATGTTAAGAAGATGGGTGAAGATGCAAAAGTTGCAGTTAGAAACGTTAGACGTGATATGACTGATGCTCTTAAAAAAGCTGAAAAAGCTGATAACCTACCTGAAGACTCAGTAAAAGATTATCAAGATAAAATTCAAAAAGTAACTGATAAATACACTAAAATTATTGATACTAGTGTTATAGAAAAAGAAAAAGAGGTTATGACAGTATAATGGATAATAAGAATTTAACAAGGATTATTACAGGTACAATATTAGGTGTTACAGTTTTGCTTTCAATAATAAAGGGAGGCTGGGCGTTATTTGTACTAACCTTGTTATTTATTATCTGTGCAACAAAAGAATATGTTGCAATTTTAAAACATAAAGGATTCTATCCTAGTTTAAAAGTAATATTATTTGCAGACATATTTTTTGCAATATTAGCTTATTTGAACAGATTTAACATGCTATCATTTGCTGTTACAATCTGTTCAATATCAGCATTTATTTGGGTATTATTCAAAGGTCGTCAACCATACATTGCGAATGCCGCAACAACAATTTTAGGATTTATATATGGTGGATTATTCCCTCTATATTTAATTTTCATTAGAGATATTGGTTCTACACCAACATATACGTACCTAATAAAATCAACCGGTGAATGTACAGGTAAAGGTTTAATTATATTATTATTCTTTGCGGTTCTTTTAACAGATACTGGTTGCTATTATTTTGGTACAAAATTTGGGAAGCATAAACTTGCACCGATTATTAGTCCAAACAAGACAATAGAAGGTTCTATTGGTGGTACATTATCAGCAATTGCAGTTTCTTTGCTAATTGGTCATTTTATCAATTTAGCTTGGTATCATTGTGTTATTGCAGGTGTATTGATTGCTTTATTCTCACAAATTGGGGATTTATGTGAATCACTTATAAAACGTGATGCTGGAGTAAAAGATTCAGGTAATACTTTACCTGGACATGGTGGATTTTTAGATAGAACAGATAGTTATGTGTTCACATTACCTATTCTATATTATTATTTCCAATATGTTGTAAATAACCCTAATACAATAAATTCTATAACATCATTTTTTAAAGGATTATGGTAATGGGGTTTAATTTACTTGATATAGATTGTGAAAACAAAGACAACTTACAAACAGCCCTAACGCATCCATCTTATACAACAGAAAATAATATTTCATATTTAAAAAACTATGAAAGACTTGAATTTTTAGGTGATGCAGTACTTAAACTTATCACATCTAATTTACTTTATAAAAAATATCCAGAATATAAAGAAGGTAAATTATCAAAAATTCGTTCAATTTTAGTTTCTGATAACACACTTGCGACTATAGCAAAAGATATTAAACTACCAGAAAAAATGATTTTAGGAAAAGGTGAAGAACACACCGGTGGTAGAGATAGAGAATCGAACATTGCTTGTACAATGGAGGCAATATTTGGTGCTTATTACCTTGATGGTAAAATTAACTTTATAGAACAATTTCTAAACGAGAATTTACTTCCACTATCAGATGAAATTGATATGCATTTTGAAAAATATAACGCAAAGGCTGTTTTGCAAGAATATACTCAAAAAGAAAACAACACATTACCTAAATATACAACAACAAACGTAACTGGCCCTATGCACAATCCAACATTTGAAGTTGAAGTTTCATATAACGACACAACGATTGCAGTTGGATATGGAAAGAATAAAAAAGAAGCCCAACAAAATGGTGCATACAAAGCTTGTATAAAACTAGGCATAATCAATGGAGATACACAAAATGAATAACAATATAATAATTTCACCATCAATTTTATCTGCAGATTTTGCAAACTTAGAACGTGATATAAAAAAAGTAGAAACTGCTGGTGCAGAATGGTTACATGTTGATGTTATGGACGGTCATTTTGTACCAAACATTTCTATTGGTATCCCCGTTGTCAAATCTATACGACCAGTAACTAATATGATTTTAGATGTGCATCTAATGATAAGTGAACCAGAAATATATATTGAACAATTTGCAAATGCTGGTGCTGACATAATTACGTTTCATTATGAAGCAGCCATGAGCAAATCCAAAGCAATAATTGATAAAATTCATTCTTTTGGTAAAAAAGCTGGCCTGTCAATAAAACCAAAAACAGAACCTGAAGAAATAAAAGAATTGATTAAATTAGCAGATTTAGTACTAGTTATGACAGTAGAACCAGGTTTTGGTGGTCAAAAATTTATGGAAGATTGTGCGAATAAATTACCTTACATAAAAGAATTACAAACTGATACTCAATATTTACAAGTTGATGGTGGAATTAATGATAAAACTGGTAAAATTTGTACACAATTAGGTGCTAATTCACTAGTTGCAGGCAGTTATGTATTTAATAGTGATAATCCAGCCGACAGAATAAACTTGTTAAAATATTAACTTTATTTAAAATGTAGCCTTATATTTTTTCTCCTGTTAGAATAGTAGAATGGGGAGTTTTACACTAAAAGGCACAATTACATACGCTATATACAGACAAATTCTTGTCCAATTTGTTAACTTAGTTTCAACGATTGGAGATATTATAAGATATGGTAGCGAAGTAATTAAAAATATACTAAAAGGTAATGTAAATATTAAAGCACTTATTGAACAATGTGCTAGATTTGGTGTTAGTTCACTTCCTATAACATTATCTATTGTTGGAATGTCATCTATAATCGTAGCAATGCAAGTTGCAGGTGAAATGGTAAAACAAGGTGCTGGCAACTATGTTGGATTGTTAGTTGCAATGCTAATCATACGTGAGGATGGAATCATCATGTCAGGTTTTGCAATCATTTCAATGATAGGTTCTTCACTTGCATCAGAAGTAGCAACAATGCGTGTAACAGAACAAATTGACGCTATTAAAGTATTAAAAGTTAACCCTATTGAATACTTATTTGTTCCAAGAGTTTTATCTGGAGTACTGATGATGCCACCAGTATTGGTTGTTGCATCTTTAGTAGGAATTATAGGTGGAGGAGTCGCTTCACACCTAGCTTCAGGTCTAACTTATAGAGCATATTTTGATTCTGTATGGAGAGGCTTATATTTGAAAGACATGAACGTTGCTATACTAAAAGCCATCGTATTTGGGTTTACAATAGCACTTGTTAGTTGTACATGTGGATATAAGGCAACAGGTGGTGCAAAAGGAGTTGGACAAGCAACAACTAAAGCAGTTGTTTGGTCATTTGTAGCAATAGTAATTTGGGATTTAATATTTTCAATAATATTTTTCTTTTAAAAAGCAGGTATTTATGAGTATTGAGGTTAAAAATTTAATAAAAACTTTTGGTAAAAATACTGTTATCGACGATATTTCATTCAAAGTAGATAACGGTGAGATACTTGCTATTATTGGATTTAGTGGTTCAGGCAAAAGTACTGTATTAAAATTGATTAGTGGACTAATTCCTAAAGATTCTGGTTGTATTTCAACAACTGGTGATATTGCAATGGTATTTCAATATTCTGCATTAATTGATTCATTGAATGTATTTGATAATATTTCATTCGCATTAAGAGAAAGAAAAGATTTAAGAAACAAATATACAAAAGACCAAATAAAACAAATTGTAAAAGAAAAATTGGCATTAGTGGGTTTAAGTGGAATTGAAAATAAGTTTCCATCAGAATTGTCTGGTGGTATGCAAAAGAGGGTAAGTTTTGCACGTGCAATTGTTACTGAACCTGAAATAATATTGTATGATGAACCGACAGCAGGACTTGATCCTATTTCATCTACATTAATAGAAGATTATATTGTTAGACTAAAACAAGAAACAAATGCTGCATCAATTGTTGTAACACACCAAATGTCAACAATTACAAGAACTGCAGATAAAGTACTTATGTTGTATGGAGGCAAATGCGTATTTTTTGGAACACCTGAAGAATTATGCAAACAAGATACACCATATACAAAACAATTTGTTTCAGCTGACCTAGAAGGTCCAATGAAAATGTTAAAATAATTAAATAAGAGGAATATATAATGAAGTTATCATCATCATTTAAAGTAGGAATATTATCATTAGTAGCATTACTAATATTTTTCTGTACAGTTTTATGGGTAAAAGGAAGAGCTTTTTCATCTGCTGATAGAATTGAAGTTTTCTTCAAAGACGTAAATGGTATGCGTCCAGGTTCAGCAGTTCAAATGATGGGTTTAAGAGTTGGACAAGTAGAAGAAATCACACCTGTTGTAGAGGGTGATACAAGTTACGTAAAATTACGTTTCGTAATTACTGATCCTAATGTAAAAATCCCAAAAGCTTCAATGATTTCAATTCAACAATCAGGCTTAATTGGAGAACAATTCTTAGAAATCACTCCACCTAAATTAAAAACTGTATATATTCCAGTGAATACTACTTCTTTAGAAAAAGGAGCAAAAGTCCAAATCAAACTTGATGATAGATACTATGATGTTGGTAATGTAAGAAGAACACAAATATTGAGTCGTGCAGTAATTCCAATTGCATTACATGAAACAATAAAAACTCAATATGCTTATAAATATGATTATATTGTTGATTTACCAGGCTTAATTTTGCCAGAATTTATGGTTGGTGAAATAGTAAACGACCACGGAGAGTATAAATTAAGAATACATCCGTTAGATAACGCACCTATTCCATATCCACACCAAAATTCACCTTACACAATCTTAGAACCTATGAGAATATCAGACTTCTTAGATTTACAATATCAGGCTGCTGAATCATTGACAGAAACGAATAAAAAAATCAATGATATGCTTGATGATAGGTTAATTTCGGATTTAAGACAATCTGTAACAAACATCAAAGTTCTAACAGCCCAAGCAACATCTACACTTGGTAAAGCTGAATTATTAATTGATGATTCTAGAAAAGACTTAAACTCAATGATGAATATGATGAACGACGTTTCTAAGAACTTTAATGATTTATCTAAGAATGTTAATAATATTATTGGTGATCCTCAATTTAAGCCAACAATGTTACAAACTGCTAAATCATTAAATAACCTAGCAGCAGAATTAACACCAATCATTGGTGCAGTTGATGCACAAAAATTTGCATCTGATTTAAGTATAACAATGAGTAATGTTGCAGAAATTTCAAATTCTGTAAATAGAATGTCAAAAGACCAAAAATTGAAAAATAATCTATTAACAACTGTAGATAATGTAAATAAAGCATTATGCAATATTTCTACAACATTAGAAGTAATCAATAATACAAAGGATAAAGCAAACGTAAAACAAGTTGTTGAAGATACTGCAGCAACTGTTCACAACCTAAGAACATTCTCTGAAAAACTTAATAAACGTTTCTTATTGTTCAGATTATTATTCTAATTATTTCAATTTAATAACAGCACTATGACGACTAGTTGTTCCATTTTCTTTACGATAAGAAAAGAACAAATCATTACGACAACAAGTGCAGTAAGGACAAATATCAATATTATCAAATGGTACGCCAATTTCTTCGAGTTGGCGTGCATTTGTTTTTTTTAAATTTACAAAAGGTTTTTCATCTTTATATGTTATTAAATCTAAACTATTTTTAACAGAGTTTTTAACACCATTAACAACTTCTATACCTACTTCATAACAACAATCAGATATAGCAGGTCCAATAACAGCATAAATATCTTTAATATCAGAATGTGAAAATAATAACATTTTTTCAATAGTTTTCGGCACTATTCTAGCAACAGTTCCACGCCAACCGGCATGAGCAATTGCTGCTATGTTAGACTTTTTATCATACAAAATAACTGGTACACAATCGGCGAAATTCAAATAAACAGCTTGCTCCATATTTGTAAGAATTAGAGCATCTGCTTCTGGATAATCAGACATACCAACTTTTGCAAAATCAACATTTGATGAATGAGTTTGAGTTGGTGATATTAAATTATCATTTGATATTTTTAAATATTCACATACAGATTTAATATTCTTATCCACATTAACATCAACCTCTTTTGAACGTAACACAGTTTCACGAGTCGTAAAAAAATGTTCCAAATTTGATAATAAATCTGAATAAAAAACTTTACCTGTACCAATATTTTTTTCTTTAAACATAAAAAAATAATAATTCAAAAAAGAAAATATATCTATATTTTACATGGCAAAATATTTGAAGTACAATAAAAGAGCAAACAGAGGGAAGAAAGGTATAAAAAATGAAAGTTTCATTAAATTGGTTAAATGAATTAGTTGATTTATCAGATTTAAATATTGAGCAAATTGCTCATGAATTGACAGTAAGTGGTCTTGAAGTAGAAGAAATTAGCGAAGTTAAAGCACAATTTACAAACATAATTTCAGCTAGAATTGAAAAGATTGATAACCACCCAAATGCTGATAAATTGCATTTAGTAACTATAAACAATGGTCAAGGTTTAAAGACAGTTGTTTGTGGTGCACAAAATATTCAAGAAGGTCAAATTATACCTTACGCATCTGTAGGTAGCAAAGTTTTAGACAGACATACTGGCGAACAATTCACACTAACACCTGCGAAAATTAGAGGTGTTGAATCAGAAGGTATGCTTTGTTCTGACGATGAATTAGGTGTTGCAGATAGAAATTATCAAGAAGAAGATGGCATTTTGATTTTAAACAGATTATTCCCAAATGTTCAAATTGGTAAAAATGTAGAAGACATCTTAGGATTTGAAAAAGATGTAGTTTTAAATGTTGCTCCAACAGCAAATAGAGGCGACGAATTATCAGTTGTTGGTATTGCAAGAGAATTATCAGCAATATTTAATAGACCATTAAAATTCTCATACCTACAACCTACAAAAGATTTTTCTACAAATTCTTTCAAGATAGAAATCAAAGATACTGATGTTTGCAAATATTATTCAATTGGTGTTTTAAAAGATATTAAAATCAAACCATCACCAGATTGGATGCAAAAAAGACTTTTAGCCTCTGATATTAGAGCAATTAACAATGTTGTAGATATTACAAACTATGTATTATTAGAATATGGTACACCATTACACGCATTTGATTTAGATAAAATTGGAAATTATTTATGCGTTAGACGTGCAAATGATGGTGAAGAACTTGTTACTTTAGATGAAGTTAAACGTACTTGTACAACAGATACAGTTTTAATTTCAACTGAAGATAAAGCAGTATGTGCCGGTGGTGTATTTGGTGGTGCTAATTCAGAAGTTGATGATAATACTAAGAATTTAGCATTAGAAGCAGCATATTTCACACCTGCTACAAACAGAAAAAGTGCAAGAAGTATTGGCTATCGTTCAGAAGCAAGTTCAAGATTTGAACATGGTGTTGATATGGAAGCCGTTAAACCAGGTTTAATGAGAGCCATGCAATTATTAGTAGATTATGCTGATGCAAAAATTGAAGGAATTGTTGAAACTGGTAAAAACGAATTAGAACCAATTGAAATCACATTAAGATATTCTCAAGTAAACAAATTATTGGGTTGCACAATTGAACCTGAAAAATGTAACACTATTTTGGAAAGACTTGGTTTTGAAATGATTGGTGGGAACGAAATTGCTGCAAAATTCAAAGTTCCATCATTCAGAGCAGAAGATGTAACAAGAGAAGTTGATTTAATTGAAGAAATTGCTAGAATCAATGGTTATGATAAAATTGCACCAACATTACCTAGCAAATCAGCAACTCCAACAATTACATTGGAAGAACGTACAAAAAATAAAGTTCACGACATTATGCGTTCATGTGGCTTAAATGAAATGGTAACATCTTCACTAATTGGTAAACCTCTATTAAAACAATTCAATATTGGCTATGATGAAGATAAAGCAATTTGTGTAGAGCATCCACAAAGTGAAGAATTCACAATGCTTAGACAAACAATGGCTGCAAATATGCTAAGTTGTTTAAAATATAACTATGATAATGGACAAAAGAATTTCTGGGGCTATGAAATTGGTAAAACATATATTAAAGCAGAAGAACCAACTCCAAAGAATTCTGGAGTTAAAGAATCACAAGTATTAGCAGGTATAATTACTGGTGATATTGAAGTTTCTAAATGGGAAACTGCTAACAAAACTGATTTCTACACAGTAAAAGGTATTGTTGATAAACTTTTAAATGAACTTGAAATTGCAAAAAGAATCAAAGTTGTACCTTTAAATGAATCAGAATTAGCAAAAACACACAATGTTTTACATCCATATAGAACAGCCGTTATGCTATTACTAGGTAAAAAACCTGAAGTTATTGGATATTATGGACAAATCAATCCAGAACTAAGAGATAAATTAAAAATCAAACAAGATGCATTCTTGTTCAAACTTAACCTTGATATGGCAATTTCTGCAATAAATGAAAAAACTGTAAGATACAAAAAATTGCCACAATATCCAGAAGTACAAAGAGATTTAGCAGTAATCATATCTGACAAAGTTTCTTATGCAGAACTAGAAAAGGTTATTCAAAAAGGTGTTCAAAACAACTTATTCAACAGTTGTGAAGTATTTGATATTTATCAAGGTGAACACGTACAAGAAGGCTTCAAGAGTGTTGCTTGCAGAATAAAAATGCAAGATGTAAATTCAACATTAACAGATGAAACTGTTGAAGCACAAATGGCAAATGTAAGAGCAGTCTTAAAGAAAAACTTTACAGATGTATCTTTCAGAGAGGGTTAATATGATAATTAAAAAGATTGTAATTTTATTATGTATCTTTATATTATCAGTAGGTAATGCGTTTGCAAATGTATTACCTACTACATCTAGTGAAATTCCTCAACGTTCTATTGGTTTATATCAAGTAAACCAAAGAATTGTTGTATATGAAAAACCAAACTGTTCTTCTAAGGTAATATTTGATAGACAAATCAATTATAGTACTATGATTGGTACAAAAATAGATAACATGTTTGCAGTACTTATTCCTGACAAAGAACTAAGTTATGTTTATGCAACAGATGCTGATGAAGATTGGGTTGAAATAATTTATGATAAAACTAAAAATCTAAAAGGTTGGGTTTATAAAAATGATGATTTTCAATTTCTACCTTGGATAAACTTTTATAATATGTACGGTAGAAAATATGGTTTACAATTATTGAAAAACACACCATTAAATATTAATGATATTCACTCAGAACCTGATGACAACTCTCAAATTTTAGGGAAAATGGTACGCCCAAAACAAATTCGTCTAACAGCAATAGAAGGCAATTGGGCATTAGTATCAATTCTTGATGTATCTTGTTATACAAATACAGGCTACATTCAATGGAGAGATATTAACGGACAATTTTATCTATTCCCTGATATGAAATAAGAAATTATAATAAAACTTTTACTACTGCTTTTCGAACTTGAGTTGATTCACTTATAGATATAGATGGTTTATGAGCATCTTCGGGGTATAGTATCAAAAATTCACCTTCTTTTAGAATTATATCATTCCCAGTACCTGATAAAAATTCAATGTCATTTGCTTCATCATAAGCAATAACTGTTGAACAAATTTTATAATCAGTTACACAGATTTTTTCAGAACCTGATATTATATATTGAATATCAGCATATTTTCTATGTGCTTCATAATTTGCATCTTCTTTTGTCATGTATGTTTGAATGTTAACAAACATGTTTTCACCATCAATAAAAATTTTGCCATCTTTTAGCGTTGAAAAATTAGTATTCTTTATATAATTTAAGCCATTAATTATCGTATCTGGAAGATTAGACATATTTTCAATATTTGATATATTACCTTTAATCATAAAAAACTCCTTTTTTTCAATTATATAAACGAAAGAAACACTTGTCAAAAGTAATAAAAAAATTTGTTTATGCTAGAATTTTTGTATATGGATAACATAAAGAGAGGTTACTACTATGTACAAAAACAAAACCAAAATTGTTGCAACACTTGGACCAACGAGTAACAGCGAAGAAATGATTGAAAAACTTGTTTTAGCTGGTGCTTCAATGTTTAGAATTAACACATCACATAACACGGCAGAAGAACACGCTAAAACAATTAAAAAAATTAGAAAAATTGAAAAGAAATTAAACACTTTTATTCCGGTAATGGTTGACCTTCAAGGTCCAAAAATCAGAGTAGGAAATTTAATAGAACCAATTCCATTAACAATTAATCAGGAATTGGTTTTTGAATATGGATTAGAACAAACTGATAAAAACATTATTCCCGTTGATTACAAAGGTATTGCAGATGATGTTGGAATTGGAGAATGTATTTTATTAGATGATGGCAAAATCAAAATCCAAGTAATTGACAAACAAGATAAACAAGTTAGAGTTAAAGTTTTGCACGGTGAATTATTAAAACCTAGAAAAGGTATCAATATTCCTGGCAAAACAAGAAGTTTATCTGCAATAACAGAAAGAGATGTTGATTATATAAAATTTGCAGTAGATAATGATGCAGACTATCTAGCACTTTCTTTTGTTAGAGATAAAGACGATATTTTACTAGCAAGAAAATATTTAAGCCATTTTGGAGCAGATATTCCTATTATTTCAAAAATAGAAAAACCAGAAGCAGTTGATAATATTAAATCAATCTTGACAACAACAGATGCAGTTATGGTTGCAAGAGGTGATTTGGGTATTGAACTATCACCAAAGAAAGTTCCTATTGTTCAAAAGCAAATTGTACAAATGGCACTAGAAATGAGAAAAACCTGTATTGTTGCAACACAAATGTTAGAATCAATGATTGAAGATCCTATACCAACAAGAGCAGAGGCATCAGACGTTGCAAACGCCATTTTAGATGGTACAGATGCAGTTATGTTATCTGGAGAAACAGCAATGGGTAAAAACCCTGTAGAAGCCGTTACAATGATGGCACAAATTGCTCATGAAGTTGAAACAAGTGCATTTTGTAAAAATAATATTGATTTACCAATCAGTGATTTTTATGAACCAACTCCACAGGCAATTGCAGCATCTGCAGTTAAAATGGCAGACGATTTGGGTGCTAAAGCAATCTTGGCATTTACACATACAGGCTATACACCAAAACTATTATCTAAACTTAGAGCAAAAGTACCTGTAATTGCAATTTCTGATTCTCAAAAAACTTGCAGACAATTAAAATTATGTTGGGATTTGCTACCATACGAAAGAGATTGGGACGTTGTATTGAATGATGATTTCTTAAAGAAATTAGATAACTTCTTATTAGAAAATACAACCTTCCAAAAAGATGATAGAGTTATTATTATAGGCTCAATTCCTAGACTAATAACTGGCAGAACAAACTTTATGCGTGTTCATAGAATTTGTGCATAATTTTAGAAATAAGAAAACAATAAAAAAACACCCGACAGATATAATGTCGGGTTTTATATTTTCGCATGAGTTATTTATTTTTTGTACATAGGACTATTGTAACCTATTTGATTTTTAGGTTTGTTTGCAGAGTTTGAATCTCTAGTTTCAACAAACTTATCTATTGCTTTGTCAAAATCTTCATTTTTAACTCTTAGATTTTTCATATCTTCTGGTGTATAAGTTCCATTGTCCATTTTTTCATAAATATGTTCACGTTCAATTGCATTTTTTCTCGCACTTTCAGAAATAGATGCAATGTCAGCACCTGTAGCCTTTTCTTTATGCAAACGTTGTGATACGGCGTCTGAATTAAACTCCTTATCTAAAGGTTGTTTCTTTGTATGAATACCTAGAATTTGCTTAGTACCTTTCAAATCAGGTGCACCAACTTCAATTGCAACACCAAATCTACCTGAACGAGTAGCGGCTTTATCCAATACAGAACGGTTGTTTGTAGCTGCAATCATATAAATTTCATCGCCACTTTTTTCAACATCACTCATCAAGCCCAAAACAGTATTTAATGTTTTATCACCGAATACATCTTGTCCACCACGTTTTTTAGCAATCGCATCAAATTCATCTACAAAAATAATTGCAGGTTGATTTTGTTTTGCTTCTTGGAACAATTCTCTCCAATTCTTTTCTGATTCACCAACATATTTTGAATCTAATTCAGAAGCATTTATCTTCTTATACCAAGCACCAGATTCATTTGCACACGCTTCTGCTAACAAAGACTTACCTGTTCCTGGAGGTCCATATAATAATGTTGATTTATTCATATTATTACCACTTTTTAATTCTGGATATTTTATAGGATATAAAATATTTTTCTTTAATTCTTTTATAGCCTCATCCTGTCCTCCTACATCAGAAAACATTATTTTCTTTGGAGCTTTTGCTTTATCTTTTTCAACAACTAATCTATCAATTGATTTTGTATTCAATTTTTTGATTGTTGGTTCAACGTCTTTATCAAATTCTACAAAATAAGTAAAATTATCTTTTATAGGAAAACTTACCCCCTCTTGTTCTTTAATAGGAATATCTTTCTTGCCTACTTTTACAGTATCACCCTCTAATAAGAAGCCGGTTTCACCTTTTCTCAAAAATCCAACTTGATTTTTTGAATCTTGTATTAGAATTGGTTTATCAGATAAGTTAACAACTTCACGTTCCCCTAAATTTTTCTTAAATGCTACTGAACTTTCTAAGCCTTTATCTTCAACAAAAAATACCCTTTTAATAACAGTTTTGAAACTATCAATATTCTTTTTCATTGCTTTAACAGAATGGTCGAATGATGGACCTGCTAAAATAACGTCATTTGAACGAACAACGTTAAATAATGTATTAACTTTTTCTGATAAAGGTTTTGTTGGTACAGGTAATCCTTTAAATGCAATATTACTTCTTTTAACTTGTAATGCTGCATAATTTTTATCGACTAACACATTAGAAACATTTTTTGAATTGTTGACTGACATCATACAAGACTTATTATTTTTAGCTGAATTATTCTTAGTAGAAAAATACGCAACAGAAGTAAGACTGTTGTTGATGTTTGTAACGTTCATAATTTGCCTCCACAGTTGTCTAGTTGATACACACAATTAAGTGTACATAATACAATATTTATTTTTACTGTTTTCTATTTTAAACTTTTTTCAGAATTTGTCAACTAAAAATTTTTTATTCATAAATGTGATATTGAATTTTAATCAAAAATATTATAAAAAACATCAAAAAAATTAGATTTTCGGATCAAAATGTTATAAAAAATAACAAAATGAACATTAAATAGGTAAATTTCTAATAAAAATAACAAAAAAACTTAATTGTAAAATATTCTTAACAATAAAAAAGCCCCTTATAAACAGGAGCTTAAATTCTATATTTTTTATAATTATTCTTTTGGTTCTTTTATAACATTTGTAATACATGCTGCGATTAATAAACATAATGCACCAATGTAGAACGAATATTCATAATGATAATTTACAAAATTACCAGATGTTATAATAGAATTATTTATAATCCATGCTACCAAAGTACAAACAAAGACTTGAGGACCAGCAATAAAGATATTAAAGATACCCATTACAGAGCCTTCAGTACCAGGTTTGATATATCTACTAAGCATTGCAAATGGTAACGCACAAACACTAGCCCAACCAATACCAGATAGAGCCATAAATGCTGCTACTGCAATTGTATTTGTTCTAAACAATGCTATACCTAAATACGCTAAAACCATTGATAACAAAGATACAATGTGAACTTTTTTATTGCCAAATTTACCAGCCAATACACCAATAGGAACGGCTATAACAAAACAAATCAAATTAAATATAGCAAAACAAATTGATGAATAATTAGTTGCCTTTGTCAAAGTTTCTGTATATTGACCTTGTAATGATGCAGCCAATTTAGTTAAATCTGGAACATTATATACAGTATGAATAGCGAAGTTCGTAAAGAAAATCATTAAGCACATCATACCAATCCAAGTAAAGAATTGCATTACACAAATCTTTGATACTTCTGGAGATAATAAGAAAAATTCTTTTAAAGATTCTGCAAAAGATTGAGTTTTTTCACTCTTTGTATCATCTTCTAATTTTAAAGAACTTTTTTCTTTAATTGTCATACAAGTCCAAATCATTGCCAATGAAAATGCTAATGCAGCCATAATAAATTGAGCCGGTATAGACATTTGGAAATGTAAAACATATTTCAAAACAGGTGCTGTTGCAGCTGCAATAACAGAACCTAAACCGATTGCTAAACTGATATAAGAATTTGCAACAGAATGTTGTTCTTGTGGTACAACATCTGGAATCAATGCTCTATAAGGACCTTGAGCAATATTAATACAAGCATCAATAATCCAAATCATAATAGCAGCGATTAATAATCCACCCCAAGCAGGCATTGAAATATGTAAAATATTACCGATAAAATCAGAAATACCTGCAGAATTTGGGAAAGCCCACAATGCTAACGCTGTGATTAATGCACCCATCAATAAATAAGGTCTGCGTCTGCCGAATCTAGATTTAGTATTATCACTCAATACACCTACTAAAGGTTGAACAACCATACCAGTAAAAGGACCTGCCAACCAAATTAACCCATATATAAAAGGTGATGCACCTAAACCTTCTGTAACTGGAGCTGACAAAATAATACGCATTTGCCAAGCAAACTGAAGACCTAAAAATCCTAAAGCAAAGTTTAAGAAATTTATGGTCGTAAATCTTTTTAAATTTTCTTTCTCTTCCATTTTCCCACCTATTTAAGTATTGCCCCTTTCGGCACGACAGTAATACCATTTGCCGAAACGTAAAATCCTCTTGCTAAATCTTCTTCACGGTTAAAACCGATTTTCATATACGGAGGAATATCAACGTACTTATCAATTATAGCACGTCTAATCTCGGCATGTCTGCCAATATTAACTTTTTCCATAAGTATTGATTCACTAACTTGAGAATAACTGTTAATTCTAACCTCTGGAGATAGAACACATCTAGACAAATTACCACCAGATACAATACAACCTTCTGAAATCATTGAATCAGTAGCCATACCGACTCTATCGTTTTGACTCCACAAGAATTTTGCAGGAGGATAATTATAATTGAATGTTCTTAAAGGCCATTCTTTAGAATAAAGATTTAATTCCGGTTCATAATCCAATAAATCCATATTCGCTTCCCAATATGCATCAATATTTCCTACATCTCTCCAATAACCCTTTTCATTTTTAGTAATTCCCGGAAATTCATTTTCAGAGAAATTATAAACCATGACATTTTTTCCTTGATGCAACATCATTGGAATTACATTTTTTCCAAAGTCATGATTTGATTCTTCAATTTGTGCATCTTCTTCTAATGCATCTAACAACTGATGTTTTCCAAATATATAATTACCCATTGATGCTAAACACATGTTCGGATTACCTGGAATAGTTTTTGGAGTAGTTTTTGGTTTTTCAACAAAATTTGTTAATCTCCAATTTTCATCAACTTCCATGATTCCGAATTCAGAAGCCTGATCAACAGGTATTGGAATTGCAGAAATTGTTAAGTCTGCGTTATTTTCTTTGTGAAAATCTAACATTTGACCAACATCCATTTTATAAATATGGTCACCACCGAATACGCATACATATTCAGGTTTTTCATCAATAATATGAAGTTTATTTTGATAAATAGCATCAGCAGTACCTTGATACCAAACATTACCAGTTCTCATTTGAGCCGGTACCAAATCTATATATTGGTCTAAAAATGGAGATAATGACCAACCTCTAGAAATATGTTTATTCAAAGAATCTGATTTATACTGTGTTATAACTTTAATTTTAAAAATTCCGGAATTTATAAAATTATTCAAAACGAAATCAATAATTCTATATCTTCCACCAAATGGAACTGCAGGTTTTGCCCTATCCTTTGTTAATGGATATAAACGTTTACCTTCACCACCTGCCAAAATCATTGCTAATGTATCATTTATTGACATAACAAACACTCCTATATTATCTCTATTATAGTTATTTATAAAATTTTTGCACTAATTCAAAATAATTATTTTTTTAAATCTAAACCTTTTGGTTGACAATAACAAAATTATATGATAATATCTGTGTGGGGTAAATGTATATTTTTGAGTCTTGCACAATTGCAAGGCTTTCTTTTTTTATATAGATATACAAAATAAAAAAGCGATATTATAATAACATCGCTTAATAAGATTTTTTTTGGGGGGGGATTTAAAATTTTTAAGTTTCATCGAGAAAATTAAACTTGTTCAGATTTGATTCTATCTTTTAAAGCATTTACTACTGCTGAAACGCTATCAGCATCTGTAGCATCAGAACCAACTTTTACGTTGTTAACTTTTGAGCCAACCATAAAGCCTTTGCCTGATTTTACAACGATATCATCAACTTCAATACCATTTTCTTGAGCATATTCATATAATGACTCTAGAATTGGATTTGTATAATTTTGGTAATCATCTTCTTTACCGAATAAATTTCTTAACCAGTTGTAATCATATTTTTCAACTAATTTATCAACTGCATCAGGGTTTTTGTCTAAAACTTCCATTACGTTATCAGAATTAACATTTGAGATAGCCCATTCAACTAATTCTTGATTATCATTTTCTAAACCATCTGATAAAGCTTTTGAAGCATCTTTTGTTTGACCAGCTTCTTCAGCTTCTTGAGCTGCTCTTTGTTCAGGATCGAAGATATTGAAAATTGTTTTTTGCATTTTTGTAGTATTTTCAACACCGTTAGTTTCGTTATCTCTGATTTCTTCTAAAACTGTATCAATATCATAACCATATCTAGAAGCAATTTGTTTTAATTGAGCAATTTCTTCTGGAGTATCAATGTAACCATTGTTGTTGCCACCGAATTCTTCAGAATCAATTTTCTTAGCCCACATATTTAACATTTGTTCTTTGTTGTTATCTTCACCATTTACAGTTTTTTGACCTTGTTTAATTGCATTTTGTAAAGCAGAAATAACATTTGCTAAATTATCTTCGTCAGTGATTTCAGAACCAAATTCAGCACCAGCAACATCTCTACCAACAACATATTTGCCATCTTTTTCTGTAACAATGTTTGATACATCAATTTGTCTATCAGCAGCAGCTTGAATTAAAGATTCAACTACTTGAGAACCAGCAGATTCTCTAACTTCATCATCAGCGTCAACGATTTGAGAAACAACTTCTTTATCATTAACAACATCTAATACATTGTTTTCATCAACCATATTAGAATAGTCTAATAATTCTTCATCATTATTCCACCAAGCAACGATTGAAGCCCAGAAACCTTTGTCATAAGATTTAATACCTTCTTTAATAGTAGAAGCAGTATTGTTTGATTTATCGTTTGTTCTTAAAATTGAATTTGAATTGAAAGCTGAAATTACAGCAGTTTCAATTGATGAATTAGATTTTGTACCATTTTTATCGTATTCAGATTCGTATTGAACTCTATTATTATTATAATCTTCTAAGATTTTATCAACATCTTTGATGCCAGCTGTTTTACATTTTTTTTCAAAGACAGAAACTTCATCACCGTCAACGTAACCATTACCGTTACCACCATTTTTAGTTTTATCAACGTAAACTGCAAATTGTTTAACTTTTTGAATGTTAGTAGCCATCTTTTAATCCCCTTTGATAAACTAAATAATTAAATTCATTATTTATTTATCTTTTAATTCCCCGTATTTATATAAAGATTTTTTCTCTTATAAAATTGATTAATTTTAATAGTTTTCTTTACAAAACTTAATAACAAATCAAATAAATATATAGCATTTTGTAAATTTAAACAACTTATAGAACTCAGTAATAACGGCATTTTTCAAAATTATATTAAGTATTGTAACAAATAAAATAAGTTGTGAAATTGAAAACATCGTATATACTTTATATATATGTAAGATGTACTAAAACAAAAAGGACTGACTAATGGCGGTAGCAGGATTACTAGCTCAATATATGGCTGTCAAAAACCAGTTGTCTTATTGCCAATTGCAAGACACTAGGTGGAATGACCTTGCTACAGCTATGTCTAAAAAATTGTCTCAACAGGAAAATTATCAAAGTAAATGGGACGATAGTTCAGCTGCATTTTACGACTCTTGGGATGATACTAAAGAATTTAAAGCTGATGGTACAGTATTCCAAAACAGTAGTGGTGGTGGACACAAATATTCAAGAGAACTAGCTTGTTCACTTTACGCTAATGCAAAAGTTCCTAAATTTGATCCTGATTTGTTAGACCAATATACAGAACTTGATATGGAATACAGTACAATGGTAAATATGTACGATACCCTTCAAGACGAATTACAAGCACAAGCAGACGGCTTGAAAGAAACTATTGGCACAGAAGCTCAGGATACTCATATGCTTGGAAGCTAATAGTATTTAACATCAAAGAAGCAATAGTCATCGGGCCTACACCGCCTGGAACAGGAGAGATACGCTCAAAATACGAAACAACATCATCAAAATTATTAAAATCAACTTCCCAGTTAAGATCACCGGTTAATTTGCCGTTGGTATCCCTTGATATACCGACGTCAACAAAAACAGATTTATACTTAACCATCTTACATCTTACAACTTTTTTTCCTACCGCAGAAATTATTATATCTGCGGTTTTTATTATTTCTTCTAAATTTTCAGTATGAGAGTGGCAAACAGTTACAGTTGCATTTCTTTGCAACAACATTTGTGCCATTGGTTTACCAACAATATTTGAACGACCGATAACGACAACATGTTTACCTTCTACAGGAACTTTATAATAATCTAATAAAATTAGAATACCTTGAGGTGTTACAGGATTGAAATATGGTTTTACTCCTATAGCTAATTTGCCAACATTTTCAGGATTGAAACAATCAACATCTTTTTTAGCATCAATAGCACAAACAACATGTTCTCTATTAATATGCTTAGGCAGTGGCATTTGTACCAAAATTCCTGTTACATCATCATCATTATTTAATTTTTCAATATGAACTAATAATTCTTCCTCAGTTGTATTTTCTGGCAATTCTATAACTGTAGATTTTATTCCCAAATCATTTGCTGTTTTCTTTTTATTTCTAACATATATTTTACTTGCAGCATCATCACCAACAAGTATAACTGCCAAATGTGGTTTTTTCTCCATTTTTTCCACATATAATTTAATATTTGCTAATATCTTTTTTGATAAACTTTTACCATCTAAAATCATATTATCTCCTGTGGAAGATTTAATCTTGAATAGAACTGTTCAATTGCATCTTTAACAACTTCTGATTTTCTTTCGGTAGGATTTTCAATAAGTTTTTCATCAAATGGTATGCAACCCAAAACTTCCAAATCATGTCGTTTTAACATATTAGAAACAACATTCATTTTTTCATTATGAACTTTGTTTATAACAACACCCATTTGTCCACCAGCAGCATATTTTGCTGAAAATTCTTCAATTCTTTTTGCTAACTGAACAGATTCTTCTGTAGGATTTGCAATAATCAAAGTTAAATCTATATCTGTATCTACTAATTGATTTAAGTATTTCAAATCAAATTCACAATCAAAAATAACAAAATCATATCGTTTGATAAGTTTTAATACAGCATCATTAATTTGCTGAGTTATAGGACATCTACAATCCTTAGAACCTGTAAACCAAGAAACGATAACATCTGTATAATCATCCAAAGAAACAATAATATCTTCTAATGCCCATTCAACATATTCTGCTTTTGTCATGTGTTGAGGGATACCAGTTTTATATTCATGTTTACCACTTCTAATACCGTAAATAGTATTTCTTATATCTAGTCCATAACTGTGACCAAACTCACCTGATAAATCATTATCTAATACTAAAACTGTTTTTTCTGGGAAATACTCACGCAAAATATTCAACAATGTTTTTACGATAGTTGTTTTTCCACTTCCGCTCTTTCCTGTAACTGCAATTTTTGTAGTCAAATTAAATCCCCTATTTATATATATGTCAATTATACAATATAAATAGAAAATTAAAAAAATTATTTTACATTTAAGAACTTACATAATGATTTCAAAATATTTATTAAAGTCTTAGATTTTGGCAATTCAATCTCAGGGTAATAACTTTCATAACTTTTCACAATATTTTTAGGTAATTCTTTGTTATGCTCTAATAATTCAGCAATCATATACAAATATTCATCTTGTTCTTCTTTAAAAGAAAAATCTTTAGCACGTTGGTCTTCATCTGCTTCATAATGCATTAAAGCATGATATGCAGCCATCAAATTTTTATCATTAGTATCTTTAGGAAAATGCAAAATTGCATCTCTAACAGTCATACGCCCAGTCACAACCAAAACTATTAATCTTGATACTAATTCCCTATCTGTCATAACTAAATTTTAATATAAATCGAAAAATTAGTCATTAATTATTACCTGATACTCTAAGAATTCTTTCTTTCATAAATAACATGTAAATAGATAAATCCTCATCAAAATCTTTTGCTTCTTTAACTAAAGTTTCTAAATCTAAAGCTATTTTTTCCTTTTTTAACTCGTTATACACGTTACACCTCCCTGTCCACATTATGTAATACGGATTAAACAACATGACTCTTTAGCAAATGTAACGAAATTGTTACAATATAAAAATTGTTGAATATTAAGATATATATATGATTTGAGTTGACATTATATGATTTTTTATATAGGATAATAAAGTATTCTGGATAGAATGCGTATAGTCGAAATGTATTGAAAAATATATTTTCAAAAGTATTAGATAGGTTAATCGTTAATAAATACCAGTTGGTTACGATTCCTCAAAAAGAAAGGATAAAAAAATGTTCGCAATTGTAGAAACAGGCGGAAAACAATATCAAGTTGAAGAAGGACGTTATATCGACGTTGAATTACTTGATGCTGAAGCAGATTCAAAAGTTGTTTTTGATAAAGTCGTTATGATAGTTAACGGCAAAAAATCTAAAGTAGGTCAACCTTACGTTGCTAACGCAAAAGCAGAAGGTGTTGTTCTTAAACATGACAAAGCTAAAAAAGTTATCGTTTACAAACAAAGACCTAAAAAAGGTTACAGAGTAAAACGTGGACACAGACAAGAATTCACAAGAGTTATGATTAACAAAATCAGAACTACTGCAACAAAAAAAGCTGCTGCAGAAGCAACTTCAGAAGAATAGATTACAAAAACAATTATAAAGGAGAATAAAAATGGCACATAAGAAAGGTATGGGTTCCACCCGTAACGGTCGTGACTCAGAAGCTAAGCGTTTAGGCGTAAAAAAATATGGTGGAGAAATCGTTAAAGCTGGTAACATTCTTATCAGACAAAGAGGAACAAAAGTTCACCCTGGTGACAATGTTGGTATCGGTAGTGATGATACTTTATATGCATTAATCGATGGACAAGTTAAATTTGAATCTCACAGACGTGACAGAAAACAAGTTAGTGTTTACGCTGTGTAAAATTTAATATCAAACTTATAAAAAAAAGACCTACCGAAATGGTAGGTCTTTTTTTATTCTATGATTTGAATTATGCATTGAATGTTTTGAATGAGTTATCAATGTTTTTGCTCATTACTTTCTTAACTGCTTCTAATTCTGTTTGGATTGCACTGTGTTGTGTATCTAATGTTGATAATCTCAATTCCAA
>JBNMJS010000021.1:0-23352 GCA_050873965.1 Cyanobacteriota bacterium
CATTAGAACATAATTTAATCAAACGAAGTATTTACATTTTTTTATATCATTTCAACAAAAATATACTTTATTACATAAAAAAATTTTTATATATAATTGATGATAAATTTATTCATCCCTACAGAGATTGTATATATTAATAATATTGAATAAATTAAATATAAACAATTTTAATTTTTAAACTTATCTTTATCAAGATATTTAACAACTCTTGCAGGATTACCAACTACTATTGCATTATCCGGAACATCTTTTGTAACAACAGCACCTGCTCCAACAACAGCATTTTCACCAATTGTTACTCCTGGTAATATAGTAACATTTACGCCAATCCATACATTCTTCTTAATATGAACGGGTTTACAAGTAATAACATATCTATCATAAAAGTCATGATTATTCGTTGCAATAACACAATTCAAAGAAATCATCGTGTTATCTTCAATCGTTAATCCGCCAGCAGACATACATTTAAAACCATTTAAAATAACAACATTTTTACCAATTTTAATTTTATCAGCAAGAATTGTATATAATGGTGGTTGAATAACAGTATTTTCACCAAGTGAGTGATTAAACAATTCATCTATCAAGTTTCTACATTCATCACTGGTTGGCATAGTTTGATTTATTTTAAAACATAACTCGACACTACGTTTTTGTTCTGCTAACCTTTCCGGAGATTGGTTTCTTACATCAATTCTAACTTCTTCCATAATTCGCCCAAATATCTGTACAACATTGTATTTTTTAGACTATAATAACAAAAAAAGGAAATAATATGTCATTAATATATCTACCAATTTTTGGATTTTTTATCGGATTAATTATAATAGCACTTGGTGGTGGTGGAGGAGGCTTTTATGTTGGTGTCTTAACTGCGATTTTTAATGTTCATCCAGCAATTGCCGCTTCAACATCACTTGCAACAATCATTCCTACAACTACTATTGGCATGCTTAGCCATTGGAAAGCAGGTAATATTAATTTTAGGGTTGGAACAATTATGATGACTAGTGCAATTATTGGTGCCATCATAGGTTCTTCATGTTCCGACTATGTGCCGGAAATTTATTACAACAAAATAACTGGTACACTATTACTTACACTTGCTATACAAATGATAATTGAATCAAAAAAACAAAATAAAAAGAAAATTGTAAATGCTATTTCTGATAAGATGACATTTTCTAAATTTATCAAAGCCTCTTTTTATGGCTTACTCGGTGGAATAATGTCAGGACTAGTAGGAATAAGTGGAACTACACCTATTGTTGCAGGTTTAATAATATTAGGTTGTAGTGCTTTAGAAATAGTTGGAACATCTGTTTTTGTCCTAGTAGGAATATCAACTGTTGGTTTCATAATGCACTTACACTTAGGTAATGTAAACTGGAAACTAGTATTACTACTTGCACTTGGAACATCAACAGGAGCATTTCTTGCACCATTTATACTTTCAAAAATCAAAAAAGAAACTCTTGAAAAAATGTTACCACCAATGATAATAATACTTACATTAATGATGGGCTTAGTAGTTTTATTAAAATAATTCTTTATTTCATCAATTTACCAAAGAATTTAATCATTGTTCTAGCAAAATCTTTTTTTATAGGCTTAACCTCGTCTAAAACAATACTTTCCTTTTTAATTAACTGTCTTCTCACCTTATTTGTATTTGGATAAGTATCTTTCATAACCTGTTTGAATTCGTTGTCAACCTTTTCAAAACTATCTTGTTGGCGAAGCAAAGCCATATTTTCTAGTGCTCTATTTGGATAATCATTTGTTTTTGCATGTTGTCTTGCTAACAACCCAATTGTAGGATTTTCTTTACAATCTTCTAAATGAGCCTCTGCATAATGAGTCAATCTCGAGTCAAATTGATATGGTGAATCAATTATATCATTACTTAATTGTGCATTCATTTTCATAAAATCAACTTTTCCATAATCACTAATTGCTGTCATATAATTCTCCTACAATATATCACTTGCAAATAATAAAATTTCTAAAAATATTTTTTTGCTAGTTAACAAAATTTTTATTTACAAGTTTTAAAAATAATATGAAACTAATAACAATAAAACCTTTAAAAGAAATTCCAAAAAGAATTATATATTCAAAATCCTTTAACGAAACAACTCAATACAATATGGCAGACACAAGAACTGGCAAATTTGTTGGAACAATGTATGGTAGTATGGAACGGGAATTTTCTGGTTCAATTTATTATCCAACATTTGACTACTATGATTCATTTTTTATTCACTTATTAGACGTTAAAGAAAAAAGAAAAGGACACGGAACAGCTTTTATAAATTTGGCTAAAAATATCAGCAAACAAAATGGTGGAGGTGGAAGAGTACATTTAAAAGCAAGCAATTGCTTTGATGTAAGACATCCTGCTCAAATATTTTATAGAAAGCTTGGTTTTGACTCTCAATATACAAACCAACTGAATATGATTGATAACGCAATAAAACACAATAAAAAATTAGATAGAAAGAAACTTTATGATATTCCAATGTTTTTACCAAAGAACCCAAAACCAGTCCATTATGAACCGAATATATTAGAAAAATTTTTAGACTTATTCAAGAAAAAACAAAAATAAAACTATCTGTTTAACCAATTATTACAAATTTTCAAAAATTTCGGTTCATCCTCCAAGAATAAATCTTCTGCATGTTTTCCATCTTCAAATAAAATATATTCTTTTTCACATATAGCCTTATCAAAAAGCAATTTAGTATGCCACGGATAAACTGTCACATCTTTTTTGCCTGCAATAAATAAAATTGGACATTTTACATTCCGAATAATATCAATAGGTTTAATTTTCTTATGAATAGGTAAACAAGGACGAATTGATAACCAACGTACTAGTTCAAATTTTTGTAATGTCGGAAGCCAAGCATTTTTTCGCCAAAAATGATTTTCAATTTTATCAAAATCACATGCAGGACTAACAGCAATAACTTTATCTATACAGTCATTATTTGAAGAATAAATCAATGCCAAAGATGCACCTAAAGAAAAGCCTATCAAATAAATATTTTTATATTTATATTTAACGTAATCAATAATTGCTTGTATATCATTTATTTCCCTTGCAGTAAACGTATAAAAGCCACTACTTTTGCCATGTCCTCTAAAATCTAAAGTAATAACATCAAAATTTTTCGCAAATTGTTCACTCAAATGAGAGAATGCAAAACTATCTTTTGTCATAAACCAGCCATGCAAAACAATAACCAAAAATTTTGAACCTATCTTATAGTGATTAAAGGCGATTTTTATATTATCAATAGTTTTAACGAAACATTCTTCCATATCAATTATTTATTACTAATCATAGACAATATTTTATTTTTAATTTCTAATTCTTTTTTAGAATAGGCCTTATTCCACGTGTTAACCCACTTTTTAAAATTAGAAATATCTTTTTTATTTTCAGTAATATAGCAACTATTACCTTGAATATTCGGTACACCTTGTTTTTTAGAAGAGATCACACCATAAAATTTATCAGTTTCTTTTTCATAACCAAGAAAAACATCAACATTTCTTTTTCTATCAAGTTTATTGGACACAATAGAATTTTTAATATTCATAAACTTGTTATTATTAATTTTACCCTTATTTGCATATTCTAATGCTGATTCACAAATATTCAATGATTTGAATGTTGGTGATTGTTGAACTCCGATACTTGTAATCATAAAACCCTCTTTTTTCGTTTGATTATATCACATATTACAATATATTCACAATTATTCAAAAAATAGCAAAATCTAATTTTAGGAGTTTTATATAACTACAATATAAAATAAGGATACACCTATGCAAATAACATCAATCAACCAAACAAACAACAATACACCTAATTTTAATGGTATGACAAAAATTTTAAAGAAAAGAATTTATATTGACGGTAAAAAAGACATAGGTCTGATATTACAAGAAAAGAAACCTAAAAATACATACGCAGGAGAATTGCCACCGGTAATGTTTTACGCACTACCAAAAGAAAAACGAAATGAAAATATTCATGAAATATACAAAACTTTTGATGAAGTATCTGACGAAATCAGAGAATTCAAACCTGGAATAAATAGTCCAAGAGATGAATATATAAATAGACGTCCACAATCAGCAGTAGATAAACTTAAAAATATGTTTGTCAAACTTGGTATGATAAAAAAAGAAGATAATTTTGATATTAAATATTTAGGTGCTGGTGAATATAAAAAAGCATTCAAATTAGAAGGTATAAAAGATAAAAAGACTGGTGAAGAATTAACACTTGGCGTATTTCATTTAGTTGATAAAACACCTGAATGGCATAAATACAAAAGTCATGGAAATTTTGCAGAAATAAACATCTCAACCTACTGGAAGAAAAGACACGGTCAAGAAACACAACGTGGAAAATTCTATTGGGGCGATATAAATCACGGTTACTTTGTCAGCAAGTTTATAGATAAGAATGTTAAACCTGCTAAAAAACATATAAATGAATATGATGACGGTTTAAAATTAACAGATGAAGTTATGTGTGATACAGGACATAACAAACTTTATGGCTACAGCATTGATCCAGGTGGAGTTAGAGTTGTAAACCGTATTAAAAATGAAAGTAGAATTGCACAAAGAGTTCAAACTCATATAAAAAATACGCCGGCTCAATATAGAGAACAAGAATGGTATAAACAAAGATATACAGAGAAAAAAGGTGATAAAAAACAAATTCAAGCAGGTCTGGCTCTATGTATAAAACATCTACCAAATAAAGAAAAGCACGTTGAAGAATGTCTTGCATTCAACAATCCACTTGCTGATACTGGAATTGGATATGCTTTAAAATACTTACCTGAAGATTCTGCTAAAAAATATTTTGAAATTCTGATGAAAAGAAAAGATCCAACAACTCAAACTGTTTTATTAAATGAAATACCTCTTTTATCAAGAACACGTCAAGCACAAAAAAATATTGATGACCTTGATGTTCCTAAGGGTGAAATTAGATCTGATAAAATTGAAGAATATTATAAAATCGCAGAAAAACATGTTCTACCTGAAGTAGAAGAACATCTAGCAAGTTACTTACATCTACTTCCAAAAGATAAAATTATGCCAGAAGCAGATAAACTTATTGCAAAAGGTAACTATCACATCAACGATAGACTTTTACACAAAATCAAATTTGTAAAAGACGAAGAATATTCTTTTGGTGACAAAATGGAAGTTCTTGGAAAGTTAGATAAAGTTGAAAAGAATGATTTCTTAAAATCAAAAATATCAACAGTAAGAACTCAAATTATTAGAAATCAATTAGACGATTAATTAAAATTTGAACAATTATAAAAATAAATCGTTATACTAATAGAAATAAAATTTACAATTATGTTTAAGATTTTGACATGATAAGCATTTTAACGTTATTATCTTATTAGAAAGTAAATTGTGAAAAGACTATTTGATATAAAACGATTCATAACATTATTTTTAACATCATTATTATTAGTGATGCCAATTTTGTCGTTTTCAAATACTGCCTATGCAGAATTAACAATATATGATTTTAGTGATGAAGCACAGGCTCAATTTGATGCAGAAATAAACAAAACAGAAACTCTAAAAGAAGAAACACCCAAACTTGAAAAGACTAAAACTAATAAAAAACAACAAACTCAACCTACACAAAAACAAGAAATTAAAACAACAACACAGAATATAAATACAACAAATGATGATTATATCGTTATAAAAAATGGTGAAAGCCTTTATGCCTCATTACAATCGTCAATAAGTTCTGCTAGTATTGATAAAAATGATACAATTGCTGCAACATTAGAACAAGATTGGAAATACAAAGGCAAACTTATCGCACCGAAAGGTAGCATATTATACGGAAACGCAACAGAAGCGAAAAGAGCCGGTATATTTTTAAGAGATGGTTCTATGGGAATAGAATTTAATCAACTTATGACACCTGACGGAAATAGAATTTCACTTTCATCAAACAAAGTTACATTAAATGCTCATGGTGAAAAGAAATTAAATGCAGTAAGAAACATTGCGTGTGGTGCTGTTATGGGCGTTGTTTCAGGATTATTTTACACGTTAATTTCTGGTGGAGATGTAGCAAAGGGAATTGCGATAGGTGCCAGTGTCGGTGCTGCTGGTGGAGTTGTAACAACAGCAATGCAGAAAGGTAACGATGTTGAAGTGCCTGCTGGCACTGTAATTCGAGTAGAATTAACAAAAAATATGAACGCAATGCCATACAATCAATAATATGATATTATATAAAAAGATAAAAAGGATATGTATATGAATAATAAAAGATTAATAACTCTAGGTATTTTGATTCTATGCACCTGCATAGTCGTAAAACTCATCTGGTCAGGTTTAAAAAATATCAAAGTTGATGATTTTCATCCAGCAGCAGTAATGTTTGTTGTTGATTCATCTGCTTCTAACCAATCAAAATTACCTGCACAAAAGAAATTTTTAAAACAAATATGTGCTCAACTTGACCCAGAAGACCAAATAAAAATTATAAAAGTTTCTCAAGAAGCATATTTAATTTATGAAGGTTCTGCTCAAAGCAATTCTGCAATAAACAAATCTATGGACTCATTTACAAAATATGAACCAGAAGCATTAGGTACAGCATACGGAGAAGGTATCAAAAAAGCATTTACTTATGCTCTTTCTATGAAAAAAGATGGATATACTCCTGCAATTATTGTTATAGGCGATTTGGAAAATGAAGGTGATACTTCTAAACAAATAAATTGGGATACACTTCCTCAAAATGTTGCAAATGCTAAGAAATATGCTCCAGATTTAACTATGATGTTCTTGTTTGCACATCCACAAAAACTTGATATGGTAAAAGAAAAATTAGATCCAGTTCTAGGAGAACAAAACTTGATTGTTGCTCCAGAAGAAAATGCTGAAAAATCTCTAAGAAAATTTATTACAGCATTAGGTAGATAAACAATATTTTATGAAAGGAATATAAAATGACAATAATCATTTCTTCAAAAAACAATGAAAAATCTTTCACAGATAAAGAAATAATAAATATAGGTTCAAATCCTGATTGTGATTATGTTATAAATGCAGGTTTTGATTTCATATTAACACTTCAATACGATAAAAATTTGAAGAAATGTACTATTCTAAATAATTTCAATAACAACAAGATTTTATTTAAAGGTCAGCCAATCGGACAAAAAATTGAAATTGATAAAATTTGTAAATTAATGTTTGCCGAGAGTGATGATTTTCTTTCTATCAAAATTGTTCAAGAAACACAATCTTATAACATTAGTGAAACAGATAAAGTTAAAGCTGAACTTGAAGAAAAGAGAGTTTGCGTTGTAAAACAAACAGGTTTTGCAATAAATGATTTAAGAAGTAAATTATCTCTAAACTTCAAAGAATCATTATTTGTTCATATTGCTTTATTTATGTCATCACTTGTAACAGCGTTTGGGGTTTCAAACTATTTAACTGGTCTTGAAATAGAAGAAACTAAAAACTTCATTCACTTACCAACCAATATCAAAATTTTAACAATATTTGCAGTTGTTATCTTTGGTTTGGCATTAACTCTAAAACAAGGAGTTTATACACTATTCCAAAATAAAATTAAAGAAAATCCTACAACATTGTTAGCACAAAATTTATTTATAATTCTTCCATCAATATTTTTGCGGGAATTTATGCAATCAATTTGATTTATTACATAAATATAAACCTTATTTTTGGAGTTTTAATTTCATTATTCTTCACAGGTCTAACAATAATACTTGCAATTGCTTGTGGATATTTCAAAAGTATTGGTCAAACATTATCTTTTGAACTAAACAAATATGAATATAGAGAAGATTTTGAACTTGTAATGAATGAATATAGAAACTGGATTGAACACTATATTAACACATTAAGCAATACAAAAATTCAAAACATCAAAGATAAATTATTTAACTTACAAATAAAATCAATTGGTGAAACTTTATTAGGGATTTTAACAGCACCATTTTTGGCTTATGGTGTATCAAACACTCTAGCAAACTGTTTCCCTGATGCTGCAGGTTGGGTAAGAATTTCAGGTTTACGTTTCAGCCCAGTATTCCTTGTATTAGCATCATTTATGATTATCTTTGCATTTTTTGCATTTGTAAATGCATTTTTATCAACAAGAAAAGTTCAAGGCTCAAACGTTATTAAACAAGATGGTTTTAGCAACTATCTAGTACATGGCGTTGATATTTTTGGACTTCAAGCTGTTACAAAATTAGATAGCGAAAGAGTTCGCTCTCTAGTAATCGGTTGTTCAATTATCTTTATTGAATTTACAATGAACACATCTTATTTCTTTACAGAAATTGGTGGAGATTTGCAAGGTATTTTGTTAAGTATAATTGCAGCACTTGTACCAACAGCGTTACTTATTGCTGAAACATATATGTTAAGTCAAACAAAATTTGACATATATGCAAGTGAAGAACTTGTTGCAAAAATTGATAGAGATTAGTAATAAAGGATATTCATGGATAAAATCAAATTAGCCATAATAATCATATCTTGTATAGTTACTTTATTTACATTGTTAATCGGTGTAAAACAGCCTACTATGCATAAACAAGCTATGTTTACTGATGAATATCACGAATTTGTAGAAGAAGATATTCCAACTTCAAGTGTAGGATTATCAAATACAAATATACCTACAACAAATACTATCAAAAGTGATAATGTCACAACCCTACCTCAAAGAAAAAAAATTGTAAAACAAATAATACGATACACAGAACCAACTAACAATTCCGTTACGCAACAACAAAAAACAGTTCAAAAACCTACAACAAAACAAACAACACAACACAAAACAAAAACTACTGTAAATACACCAGTTCAGAAAACAAACAATAATTACACACAACCTACCAAAACAACACAAAGAGTATTAACGGAACGTGAAGAAATTATTGCATGGAACAAATGGAGAAGTGCTTTACAAAATCAAGTAATGATGGATTCTCATATGAGAGCACCTTTAGGCACAGTTTTTAAATTTTCATTTACGGTAGATAAATTTGGAAATATGTCAAATATAAAAGTTTGGTCAACAAACCCATCATATACTTCTTACGCAGTTAGAGTAATAAAACCTGTATTATCTAGTTATCAACACAAACCTATCTTAAACTTTCCAACAGGAACAAAACGTGTTATAACAAACGTTAATGGTGGTTTTGTAATTTCAACAAGAACAGAATATAGTTCACCATCAGATTATTCAGATTATGAAAAAATAAAAAGGAGTTATTAAAAAACACAATGTATAAGTGTAATGAATGTGGAACCGAATATAAAATAAAACCTGAATATTGTGATTGTGGAAATGATGAATTTACCGAAATAGTTTCAGAAAAGAAATCTATAGTCAAAAATAAAACATCATTCCTAAAAACTCATAATATAAGTCCATTTGCACTTATATTTTTTATATTTTGTTTAATACTTTCAGTGTTAGTACTTTTATTTTTTGCAAATCCAAAAGAACAGAATTTAACACAAGAACAACATAAAACTATAGTTAAAGAAAAACATTACATTCCAAATATTGACACATTTTGGAATAATACTCCTGTAAAAAAAGAGGAAACAAAAACTATTGCACAACCTCAACAAGAAATAGTAGAAGTTGTACAAATTATAGAAAAACCTAAACCAGTTATTCAAAATAATTCCTCAAAAGTTCAAAAACAAACAACAAAAAAAACTACTCCACAAACAAGTAAACCTACACAAACTAAGGTGAACAAAACAACTCAACAAACACAAACAAAAACAACAAATATAACAAATACACAAGAGGTTTATAACTACAAAATCAGACTTAGAAATGCTCTATTTTCACATTTACAAGCAGGAGCAATTCAAGGTAAGGGTAAATGTGGAATTGAATTTTCAGTAAATCAAAACGGAAAACTAATAAATCGTGCTTTCACATTCCAATCTGATAATAAAAGTTTAAATGATGAAGTTTATAAAATGATGATGAGAATGCCGACATATTCGCCACCACCAAGTGGATATAAAGGTGAAAAGATTAAAATAACATTTGATTTTGATAATGGTGATTATGAAGTTCATCTTGTTAACTAAATGTGTGATTTATTGCATTTTAATAAAAAATACTTTAAGATTATTTTATTAAACATTTTAGACGAAAAGAGGAGAGTAAAATGAAAGACAAAACATTTTTAATGATACCAGGACCTACACCTGTGCCAGAATCAGTAATGATGGAAATAGCAAAACACCCTATTGGACACAGAAGTTCTGAATTCTCCGCAATTATAGAAGAAGTTTATGAGAATCTAAAATATGTTTTTAGAACAAAAAATGATGTATTTGTTTTTACTTCTAGTGGGACAGGTGCAATGTGTGCAGCCCTAGAAAACCTTGTAAATGAGGGTGATCACGTTTTATCACTTGTATTAGGCAACTTCGGAAACAGATGGGCAAAAATAGCAGAATCAAGAGGTGCTATTGTAGAAAAAATAGAAGTTCCAGCAGGAGAAGTTATATCTCCTGAAGTTCTCAAAAAGCGTCTAGATGAAGATACAAATAAAGAAATTAAAATAGTAACACTTACCCATAGTGAAACATCAACTGGGGCTGCAAATAATATTAAAACATTGTGTTCTATAATTAGAGAACACGGTGCTTTATCAGTTGTTGATGGTGTAACCTCTATTTGTGCAATGCCTTGCTATCCTGATGAATGGGGTATTGATGTATTAGTATCAGGTTCTCAAAAAGGATTTATGATACCACCAGGATTGGCATTCTTAACTGCCAATGAAAGAGCTTGGAAAGTTTACGAACAATGCAAACACCCAAGTTTCTACTTTGATTGGGGTGCTTATAGAAAATCAACTAGAGCAAACTCAACGCCATTCACACCGGCTGTAAATTTATTTGTAGGACTAAATACTGCACTAAAAATGATTAAAGAAGAGGGTATTGATGCTATGAATGCTCGTCATAAACGTCATGCAATGGCTTTAAGACAAGCGTTAAGAGCAATGAATCTTGAATTACTAGTAAAAGATGATAAAAATGCTAGTCATTCTATAACATCAATCCTACCACCAGATGGAATAACTATTCCAGATATTAGAAAAACTATGAAAGAAGACTTTGATATTGTTGTTGCAAACGGACAAAACACTCTAAAAGACAAAATCTTTAGAATGGGTACTCTAGGATTTGTTTGCGATAGAGATTTAATATCTGCAGTAGGAGCATTGGAAGCAACTTTAGATAAATTAGGACATAAATTTGATGTTGGTATTGGTACAAAAACTTTAATCAAAGCACTTAAGGAGATATAATGAAAGTTTTAATTACAGATAAAATAAATGAATCAGCAGGCAAAATAATATCAGAAGTCGCTAATGTCGATTTTTTGCCAACTATGAGTGAAGAAGAATTAGTAAAAATAATTCCAAACTATGATGCACTTATGGTAAGAAGCCAAACAAAAGTAACACCAGCGATAATTAATGCCGGTACAAATCTAAAAATAATCGGTCGTGCAGGTGTTGGTGTCGATAATATAAACCTTGATGCCGCAACTCAAAAAGGTATTATTGTTGTAAATTCACCAGATGGAAACACAATGGCTGCAGCAGAACACACTATAGCAATGATGCTTGCAATGTCTAGAAATATTGCTGCTGCTGCGAAATCAACAATTGAAGGGAAATGGGAACGTTCTAAATTTACTGGTTGTGAATTATTCAGTAAAGTACTTGGTATTATTGGTTTAGGGAAAATAGGTTCTCACGTAGCAGAAGTTGCAAAAGCATTAGGTATGTCACTTGTAGTTTATGATCCATTTACATCTAAAGAAATTGTTGAAAAAATGGGTGGCGAATACATTGATAATCTTGATGATTTTTGGGGAAAATGTGATTATATTACAGTCCACGTACCAAAAACAAAAGATACTGTTAATATGATAAATAAAGATACCATTAACAAAATGAAAAAAGGCGTAAGACTTGTAAACTGTGCTAGAGGTGGAATTATCAATGAACAAGATTTAAAAGATGCAATTGAATCTGGACAAGTTGCAGCTGCTGCAATTGATGTTTATGAAAATGAACCAAATATTGAAACTTGCCCTCTAATTCATACTCAAGGAAACATTGTATTAACTCCACACTTAGGAGCAAGTACAAAAGAAGCACAATTAAATGTAGCAATTGACGTTGCAAAACAAATAAAAGAAGTATTATCAGGTGGTTCAGCATCATCTGCTGTAAATATTCCATCACTAAGACCTGACAAACTTGAACCAGTCAAAGACTATATGCAAATCGCTGAAAATTCTGGTGAATTGGCAATGCAAATAACAAAAGGAATGATAAAAACTATTGAAATAACAGCACAAGGTGATTTGTCAGACTTAGACATTCAGCCATTAGAAGTTGCAGTTTTAAAAGGTGCTTTATCATCTTTGTTAGAAGGAGTAAACTATGTTAATGCTCCTGTTTTAGCAAAAAAACGTGGTATTGATATTATCTCAACACGTTCAAAAGTAAAATGCAATTTTGCTGGATTACTAACAGTAAAACTAATAACTGATAAGGAAACAACAACTGTTGCTGGTGCACTTGTTGCTAAAGACATTCCTAGAATTGTTAAAATCAATGACTACGAAACAAGTATTCGTCCGGAAAAACACATGTTATTAGTTCCTCACGTAAACAAACCATCTATGATTGCAAAAGTTGCACAAGTACTAGGGGAAAGTAATATTAATATTGGCTCTATGAACGTTGTTCAAAAGAATGACAAACACGAAACTGAGTCTATAATGGTTATCAATATTGATACAGAAGTAAATGAAGAAACACTCAACAAAATCAATAATATTGATGGCGTTCATGAACCAAAATATGTACGACTTACTACACAGGAATAAATTATGAAACTTGCAGTATTTGATTTTGATTCAACACTAATGGATGGTGAAACACTAGAATTTCTAGCGAAAGAAATTGGTATTGAAGAACAAATCAAAAATATTACAGATAAAGCAATGAAAGGTGAATTAGATTTTTTTGAAAGTCTAAATAAAAGAGTGGCATTTCTAAAAGGAATGCCACTTGATAAAGTTAATGAAATATGTGCTAATTTGCCACCTATGAATGGGGCAAAAGAAATTATTTCTTATCTTCAAAAAAATAATTTTAAAGTTGTTTGTTTTTCTGGAGGGTTTAAGAATGCAACAGTTCCATTTGCTCAAAAATTTAATTTAGATGGAGAATTTTCTAACATACTTCATTCAAAAAATAATTTATTAACTGGACTAGTGGGTGGAGAAATGATGTTTAATGATAGCAAAGGCACAATGATTCAAGCTTTGCAAAAACTTCTAAATATACCTGCATCTGATACAATAACAATTGGTGATGGAGCAAATGATTTGAGCATGTTTAAATATGCTGGAACAAAAATTTCATTCTGTGGAAAACCGATTCTAGAACAAAATGCTGATATAAAAATTAAAGAAAAAGACTTAAGCCTTATTATTGATTATTTAAAATAACAAAACTTGACAATAAATAAAATTAGTACTACTCTAATAATGTTAGATAAGACTAACAAATAAGGGGAGTGTTATGAATATTCAACCAATCAACTTTTTTCAAAACAAAAATAGTTACATAAATTCAACAACATTATCAAAGCAAAACAAAACAATACCAACATTCAAGGCGAAACAACCATTAAGTAGAGATTTACTTGAACAATCAGCCGATTTAAGAGTTTTTAATCATCATATTTACGAGTTTAAAAAAGGGATTAGAGGTTTAATATTAACGACAGAAAAAGCAAAATATAAAAATACTATTGAAAATAAACTAAAAAAAGAAAAAATAGATTATGTTATACACGATATTGAAAAGAATAAAATAAATGTTTATTTTGGAGAAAAACCTTGCGTTGATGTAGTTAAAACATTCAACCCAAAACTTAACAAACTAACTCCTGAACAAGATTTTATGCTAGGTATAATGTTGGGATATGACAAAATCAAACAATGTGCCAGATACCTAGATTTCAGAGAAAGATTCAAAAAGAAATAAATAAACTACATCAAACGTTAACTAAATAATTTGAATGTTCTTTCAACGTTATCTTTTGCTACTGTTTTTAGGGTTTCCATTTCTTGTTTAATAGCATTACGTTCTGTTTCCAAAGCTGCTAAATCAGTATCGAATTTTCTATCTTTTGTATCGATTTTCTTCATATCAGCTTCATATTTTGCTTCTGCCTTTTTCAATTCAACTTCATCAGAAATTTCTTGTAAACCTGTATTTGTTGATACACTTGTTTCAAAGTCAGCAAAATCTGTATCACCTTCAAATGGAAATGCTCCATTATCTCTTGTAGTAACAATTGTAACTTCACCAGAATTAATTAAATTAGTAATAACTTCAGAAACATTTGATGGTGGATTGTTTATATCTGCACCAAATATTTCATGACACAACTGAGCATAAGTACCTGTTGCTGGGTTATCCTTTAATGTTACAGCACCACCTGTTAAAGGAGTATAAACTGGTGCTTCTGTCTTTGATACTTTTGTACCTTCTTTAGTAGATAAAAGATAATATGTTCCAGGTGTTGTTATACTATATGGAACTGGTACACGTTTATCAGGGTCAGGATCATTTGCCTTATCTATTTGTGCATGAGTAATAGTAATTGAACCTGCTTTTTTATAAACTAAATTGTTATTATCAACGTAAGTTTCTGTTCCATCAAAAACACGTCCATTATAATCTAGAGCATAACCAGCATCTAAGAAATCTTGATAATTTGTAATATCACGATAAGTAACAGAACCATCTGTTGTAAGAACTTTATATTGTACTTTAGTCTTGTCTAAAGCATCCAAATAATCTTCGTAAACTCTAGTAGATTCATTAGCCATCTGCAATTTTTGAGCTTCTAATTTTGCAGCCTTATATTCAATTTGGTGCATTCTTGCCGTCAAATTAAGCAATCTTGCTTGTGAAGACGATAAACCCATTTCCGAATCCTTTTTCTAGTTCCTATAATAGGATTTACGACAAAACTGACCAATAACTTTAATATTCAAGGGACTTTTATTAAGAAATATTAACAAAATTATAAATTAGATAAAAATTCTAAAACATTTTTTCTAAAATCTTCTTTTGTTGAATTATTTTCTATTACATAATCTACTTTTAAAATCTTTTCATCTTGAGGTTTTTGAGAATTAATTCGTTTTAAAGCATCTTCTTTTGAATAGTTATTTCTTTCCATCAAACGATTTAATCGAATTTCATCATCAGTTTTAATAAAAACAATTTTATCAAACAATTTTTCCCATCCAACCTCAAACAACAAAGGCACAGAAATAAATAAATATTTTTCATTAGCAAAGGTTTTAAATGCTAATTCTATTTCTTGCATAATCAAAGGATGCATAATTTCTTCTAATTTTTCTTTTAACTCAGGATTATCAAATACTAATTTTGATAATTTAGATTTTGATAATTTTCCATGTTCAAAGACATCATATTCACTAAATGCAACAGAAACATCTGGTTTATCGATTAAAATATCATGAGCCATAATATCAGTATCTAAAACAACAATATTTTCCTTATCTAAAATTGCTTCCATTTCAGATTTACCAGAAGCGATATTTCCAACTATTGCAAATTTAATCATTCTTTGATTTCTCCAACTTTGCTAAATATTTTCTTAAATCTTTTATTTGAGCAGGCTTAATAGGCTTAATTTGCCCTCTTTTTAAACCCTCAATAGAAATTGTTGCATGTTGAACTCTTTTTAAAGAAATAACAGGATAACCAAGATAATCAAACATCTTACGGATTTGTCTATTCATACCTTGTGTCAAAACAACTTGTAGCATAGTAGTCTTAGTATCATAATCTAAGATTGTACAATCAGCATAAGCGATTTTACCCTTCTCAATTTCAATACCTTTATACATTGTTTCCAAATCATTTATACCGACTTTCCCCTCAACAGAAACAGTATAAACCTTTACAACTTTAACAGAAGGGTGAGTTAATTGATTTATCAAATCACCATCATTCGTCATAATCAATAACCCCGTAGATTCTCTATCTAAACGTCCAACAGGTTTTAATCCACTTAATTCTTTTGGAATAACATCATAAATAGTTCTACGTCCATTTTCATCTTCAGAAGTTGTAATATAACCTGCAGGTTTGTAGAATTTATAATATTCAAGTTTTTTAGGACGTATTAGAACCTTATTAACAACGACTTTATCTTTAGGTGATACTTGATAACCCATTTCTTTTACAATACGTCCATTTACGCTAACAGCACCCTGTTCAATCAATTCATCAGCCTTACGTCTTGAACATAAACCTGATGATGCAATAAATTTATTTAAACGTTGCATATAACGTCCCCACTAAAAGCTTTATCTAAAACTTCTGGCAATCTTCTATACAATTTACCAGCATTTGATATTGCTACAATATCAACTTCTGCTTGAACAAATAATCTACCAGTTACAGCATCATTTACTGTTTGCAAAAAAGTAACAGATAAAGGAGTTCTTTTTACAATCTTTGTTGATACAGAAATATTATCATTTAACTTTGCTGATGCTTTATATTTAATATTCATTGATGTAACGGGCAAAACTATATCTTGTTGTGATAAATCTACCAAATTCAAACCTAAATCCTCACAAAACAAAACACGACCTTTTTCAAGCCATCTTAAATATGAGCCATGCCACACAACACCATAAGCGTCTGTATCTGAATAATAAACTTTATCTTTAAAAATATTTTCCATAAATTGATATTAACACAAATATGAGTTATATCTATATTTTTGTAAAATTTTTCTTCACAACTAGCAAATTAATTATATTATAGGTATTAATTCGACAAGGTCATTTTATGAACATATCCGGATTAACAAATGTACAACCAACACAACACTATTCAATTGGTGTCAAAAACAATTCTTATTTAAGTAATAAGAATTTAAAGTCAGACACTTTTGAAAGAACCACTTCGCCTGCTTTTACTGGACGAAGTTCAAAATGTTTTAAAATTATAGAGAATGAGCTTAGAAATATTGATGGTGTTCATGACCCATATAGTGATATTGTTATGATTTCAGAGAGAAAGTTTAATGCTTTTAGAACTAAACTAAAAAAACGTAACAACAGTAAATCAATGATTACGCTACTTTCAGCACAAGAAGAACACATGTTTTCCCCTGAAAAGGAAGTTTTTGGATACATAAAAAGTTATACCAAAAAAACTGCAAAAAACAGTTCACAAAAGGCAAAGGAACTGACATTTAGTGATATTTTACAAGATTTATTACCAAATGCAAAAGTTCACCTTGTTAATAAACAAGTTAACGTTGTAAAAAATATTCAAAAACTATCAGAAAAACAATTATCAGAAGAATCTCAACAAAAAGTAAATCAAGTTTTATCAACAATTGAAGAAAGTATATATAACGATAGTTTCAGAATTGGACCCGCTAAAAAAGAACTTTCAAAACTAAGAAACGAAATACCAGAAAAAAAAGCATTCAAACGTATAATGCAAGAAACAGAACATTTTCCTAGCAGTGTAACAAGTCCTGAAGTATTTATAATAAACAATGCTAACAAATCATCACAACAAATTGCAGAAGCATTTATACATCCTGCATTAATTTCTGTAGAACATATAAAACCATATTCAAAAGGTGGTGAAAGTTCTGCTAAAAATTATATAGCAGCAAGTACAAGAATGAATAATATTAGAAGTTCAACGCCTTTACATGAATTTATAAGACGTTTTCCTAATATTCCAACATGTACACAAAGATACATTGACGATATAACAACAAAAATCAATAGAGGTGGTTTAAAAAACCTTGCAGTTGCTATGCCAGAAGTAAAAGAAGGTTTAAACAAGCAATCTAAAGGTTTAATAAATGTTGATATTAGCAATATTAGCAACGATGTAACACAGGGTGCAAATAAATTTAGAACAAAAATTAATGAATTAGTAAATTATTTTCACCGTGATAAATAATTTAACTTGAAAAAACATTATGTTACTGATAATATATACATGTAAAAGGACATATGCGCTCGTAGCCCAGTTGGATAGAGCGTTTGGCTACGAACCAAAAGGTCGGGGGTTCGAATCCCTCCGAGCGCGATTAAAAAAGACTTACTAATCAGTAAGTCTTTTTTAATATAAAAACAATGGAGAGATTCCATCAGTATAATATTATTTTGCAGAATTTAATAAAAAATATATTATGTAAGAATTCACCATTAATAACACAATTAATAATATAACTATTGTTATAAAATATTTTTGCATAATTTTGCTATTTAAAAGCATTTCATTTTTTATTTCTTGATATTTGGATTTTATATCTTTATCGAATTTATCAAATTTTATATTTACATCATCTTGAAAATTTTTAATTTTAGATAAAATATTTTTAGTTTCAATAACAATTTGTTCTTTTTGACTAATTATTTGATTTTTAATATTTTCAACCTTATTTGTTAAGTTGGATTCCAAGTTAGTTATACGATCTTGAACATTGGTTAATTTATCTGCAAAATTTGAATCTAAATTTGTTATTCTTTCTTGAATTTGATTAGCACGTTCACCAAAAGTATGCTCTAAATCTTTAGCACGATTATTAAGATTTTCACATTTTGCATTTATATCAGAGGAACATTCTTTAAATGTATTTTCTAAATCTTGAGTACGATTATTGATATTATTAAATTTTGAAATAATTTCGTTATTTGAATTATCAAGATTTTCTTTAAAATTATCGAATTTTTCATTTATCCAATTAAGGTGCTCTTTATTTTCGTTTAAGAATTTAATACCTTCTTGTAATTCGTATTGAATTTCATTCAGTTTTTGATAGCCTTCTTTAAAACTTTTTATTTCATTTACACTTTCTGCCATTTCATTTATAATTGAATCCATATTTTCTAAATCACTCATTACCCACCTCAATCCTTGTTTTAATATCTTTAATTCTATATAAGAAATCTTTTGATATTAACCCTAAAGAATAATCATCCTCTAAATTATTATACACATCAAAAAGGACTTCTTTTTCGTTTTCATAAACTTTTGCAACCGATTTTGCTAACTGATTTTTCTTTTCTTTTGATAAATTCATTCGTTTTACCATTTTGAATAAATTACTAAAAATATATTTTTTCTTTTCATTATCATAAGATTTTCTAATTTCCTTTAAAGAGCTTTCAAATCGTTTTCTACCATCTATATTATCAAAATCATTTGCAATTAACCTCAACATACCACTTATAAAATCTAACCCTGTATTTTGTTGATAACTTTCTAAAAATCTACCAATACTACTAATTAATCCATTTGCTTCTTTTTCTTTAATTGGTTCGTCAGTTTTTACAGAATCTTCATATACAAATAAAATATCAAACCATTTAGAAAGTTCACCAAATGGATTATCAGCAATAGCTTGCATAATATTTGATTTGTTAGAAAATCTAAAATAATTCTCGATGTTATTTTTAAATTCTGCAGAAGAAAAATTTTCATCAACTACTTTTACACAAGCCTCATAAACATTCTTTAAAGACTGTCTTCGACTATAGAAGAATGTATTATAATTCCATTGCAATAATATACGAGCATATTTTTCAAAATCATCATACTTATCGTTATTATATATTTCAGCTAAATCTTGATATTTATTATCACTATTTTTTAATCTCTTCAATGAAAATTCATTATCATATTTCTTGATAGAATTTTCTACTGTATTTTTTAAAGATTCTGAAGATAAGTCGCCAATTTCAAGCAAATATTGTTTAAATCCCCCACCTAAAAAGTTTACAGTCCAATCTTTAATTACACCAACCTGTTTTAACTTAAAAATCAATTTTTCAATATTGCCAACTTCTGAGGCATTTTTCAAATTATATTTATCTACAATAATATCTGTAAATTGATAAATATTTTTTAATAAGACAAAAGAAGAATTTGTATTACATATATAATCATACAAAAGCTTAAGCATTTCTATTTCAATATTCATTCCTTTTTCACTTAAAGTCAAAAAGAATAATTGAGTTCTTACATCTCCAGACAAATCATCTTGCAAGTTTTTTATAAATTCTAATGGAGTATCTTTGCTCCATAAAGTATCAAGGTCTTCCTGATGGACAAATTCTTTTGATAATAAAACCGTACATTCGGCTTGTGTATCTTTAAATAAATTTTTTGCACGACCTGCTCTACCAGCTTCTTGATATAAAGATTCCATTGATGCAGGAATTCCATAGTGAATTGTATAACCTATATTCCCTTTATTTACACCCATACCAAATGCTTTTGTTGTAATAAGTATTGAACCTACACTATCCTTAAATTTTCTCTGAACAATTTGCTTATATTTGGGGAAATCAATACCTACATAGTCATTTGGAGCTTCTCCTGAATAGAAATCGACTTTTTTTCTTAAATCTTTTGATAATCTGTGTGACAATTTAAAACAACCATTTTTTCCGTTCACAGCTGCTGTAAAGACCACACCACATTTATCTTTAAAGAAATCGTCAGATAAATAATGTAATGTCATATTCTTTAATTGGTTATACTTGTTATCTAAACGACCTGATGTATCAACAACAGTAAACATCAATTCTTCACGAGTATATTTTTTAGGAGTTTTGATATCGGAATCATGTTCCAATTGTAATTCTATTTTTAAATCCTTTAAAACATTTGAAGATGCTGTTGCTGTTAAAGCAATAAAACAAAAATCACCACAATAACGATTTATTGCACTAACTAAATTCAAATAAGAAGTTCTAAAATCATGTCCCCATTCAGACAAACAATGTGCCTCATCAATAACAGCATATGCAATATTTAATTCATTATTTATTTCAGTCAAATAATCTCTAAACTTTTGAATTTGAAATCTTTCAGGAGAAATAAATATAAAGAAATATTTTCCTTTTTTGAATTCTTTTTGAATTATCTCTTTTTCTTCAGTTGTATTATCACTTGTTAATGCTTTAATTCTATGTATCATTGCATTTTCTAAATCAATAACTTGATCAATCATTAATGATTTAATAGGACATACAACAAAACTTATTGCTGGTTGTAATAAACAAGCCAATTGATAACAAATAGATTTGCCAGAGCCTGTTGGCAATAATCCAATTGTATGTCTTCGCATTAAAGCATTTGTAATAATATCTAACTGACCTTCTCTGAATTTAACATTTTCCAATTCTAAATCGTCATAGTTTTGTAAAACTAAATTCCAAGCCAAAAATAATAATGATTCCTCATTTTGAATAATTGATGGTGTATATTCAATTATTTTTGCTGTTGAAACTTTAAAATAATTATAATCATCAAAATAATCCGTCCTAACATATATAATATGAGGATTTAATACATTTTCATCAGTATATCGTTTCAATAAACTAAAATCAATTTTAATGGAATCACTTATTGAAAAATTATCAGGATTGCTAACATAACTAATATTTATTGTTGGCTTTTGAATTACAATATTTCTTAATATAAATAAATGATCAAACCAATTGAATAGGTCATCAATAGCCAAATCAACAAAGCCTTGAATATCACTACTATAAATTTCTATATTCCAAGATTTATCAAATTGTAATTTCCCGGTTGCCAATAATTCTAAAATTAAAATTTGAAATCTAATTATAGCAGTAGCATAATAATTTGGATTTGACAAATCAATACCTTTCAAATAACACTGTTTATACTCATTTATCTTAATTTCAGTTAAAATGTCATTATCTCTTTGTTGATAAAATAAATTTGCTATTTTTTTCTTAACTTTATTTACTTTTTGAAAAAATGATGTAGATTTAATTTTTAATTCACTTGTTGTAAATCTTACAGTTTCAACCTTGTGCTCTGCTAAATATAGATCTCTCATTTTATCTTTTGATACCTGCACAACATCTTTATGTTGTTCTCCATCAATTTCAATTACTAACTTTGTTTGTGGTAAATAAAAGTCTACATATTGATTTTTAAATTTTTCTGCTCTAATTGAATCATCCTGAACTATATCATTTATTGCTACTTCAGGAAGTAATAAATTTTGTATAAATAAACAATCAGCAAAATTTTCTGGAATAATATCATAAAAGAAATCCTTCGCAGGATAATAATCTTTTTCTTTATTTCCTTTAATTGTCCATTTCCATTCTGGAGGTTTATTATCAATAAGTGGATAAGATTTTTTAAAGTCATCTCTTTTATGGAGTTTCCCTAGATGTTTTTGTAAGAAAGAGGACATCATTGTTGGGACACCTCTTTGAAGAATATTTTTCAATATACATATTGTAGGATAAAATACATCATCTATATATTCTTCTTCTAAATTTTGAATTACGAAATTTGGATTTGAAAAAGAATAATTTGCCGTATATTTTCTATATCCTTCTGCATTTTTTTGACCAGCAGACATAGAAAATTCAGCTTGAGCAGGCATTACATCTTCAATAAATTCTTTAATTTTTAAATCAGAATTATCATCTTCGTCTGCAAGTTTAAAGAGTTCTTCAATATTAATATTTTCCTTGTTTCCATGATGTGTATTAAAACACTTTTCACAATTGGGAACACTTCTAACATTGTTTGTTTGTTTGTTTGTTTGTTTGTTTGTTTGTTTGTTTGTTTAACAATGGAACTTCAATATCTGACTCGTCAAATATTTCATCTTTATAATATTTTACTACGGCTTCTTTATTGTCAATTTTTTCTTGGTTTGTTATATTATTTCTTTGAATAACAACTTTTATATTTGATTGACTAGATTTATAACTAATAGAATTTTCTAATGCATCTTTAGGTATTTCTTCTACTGATAAATTATCAGGTGCAACCCAAATACTATAACCTTTTTCATAATTAATTCTGCATGTTTGAAATCCATGCCTTTTTAAATGAGAGTGTATTAAATGAGCAATTGTCGAATTTTTTAGACCAGGTACTAACTTATTATGTCTATCAACACCAAAATCCTTAGCTATCTGAAATATTTCTACCCAAGAGTCAGCCTTAAGAATATAATCTTTTATTCTTTCAACCTGTATTCGGCACAATTCCTCTATTGATAAGTTATCATTTTCGTTGCTCATAATCTGTATTTTACTTCAAATATTAATAA
>JBNMJS010000022.1:0-23217 GCA_050873965.1 Cyanobacteriota bacterium
ATTTTCAAAATATTTAATATTATCTGCTAAAATACATTCTAGATTTTGCCAAGAGTTTTGTAAATTTTGTAATTTAGAGACAAAATTTGAGTTACGATACTTTACATCATTATACAAGTTGATAAGTTCTTCAGACTTATCATTAATTATCTTATCATGATTATTGATAGAAAAGTAAGTTGCCCCCCCACCCACAAAAGGCTCAATAAAACGAGCAAAATCTCGTGGTATATTCGGAAGAATATACTTTAATTCCTGTTCTTTCCCACCTGCCCATTTTAAAATTGGCGATAAATTCTTATTACCTTCCATAAAGCCTATTATATGCCAAATAAGTTATTTGTACAACGTGATAAAGAAAGTTTAAGAAGTTATATAATTTAATTAGATTAAACTCTAGATATTGTAATGTACAATAGAAGTAAGACAATAAAATATTTGTTTTTATACCATGTACATAACTTTTTATAATTACATATATGACAATGTTTAAAAATTACTCCTACTTTTAAATTTTGTGCGTTATTCTAGTATGTGTCTTGTTCTTATGTTGGTGTTCTTTGGGTAAATTAGCTGTTATAGGAATATTTTAATATGAATAATATATCTTAAATTTAACTTTATAGTTGAATATTACAATTATAGAACCACTTTGGATAATTTAAATTGTGTATATTCATCTAAATTGCTCATGTATTTCTTAAAAGTATCATTTACAATCAAATTATTATATTCATCGAGTGAAATATTATCTATTTGGGAATCTTTTTCTAATTTGTTTATCATATTTATTGACAAACCCATGTTTATATACTTTATCTTTTTATCATCATTAGTTCCATATACTATTTGTTCATATTCTTTTTTTGAAATTAATCCTATGTCAATCATTAAATTAAAATAATTATTTAATTTAAAACTAACGAAATCTTCTTCTAGTTTTATTTTTACAACAGCTAAATTAATTAACTCTTTAGGATTTTTTTCTTTTAAATCGACGTATGCATTTCTTGGATCATCATAATCTTGTGTTTGCAATTTCTTTTCACCAAAAGATTCTCCCATATAATAGAAAGTATTAGTTCTGTGTTTTATTATGTATTTAAAATAATAATATTGATGGGTAATTTTTTCTTTTAAAGAAAGATTATTATGTTTAATAAATCTCCTATAATAATTTCTTGCTTCTATATTTTTTAGACGCTTAATTTCCTTATCATCAATATATTCAATAAAATCTTTTATAAAAATGTCATATAATTTTTCTAGATAGTTATTATCTAAATTCTGAGGAATGTTTTTATGCTCAGTAATTTTACGCAACAATAAATTTATAAAAGTCTTATCTATATTATAAAAATTATTAACCCCATTTTTTATTAAATAATATAATAGTTGTTCTTCTTTCGTATTGGTCTCATTAAGTGCTATTCTTTCAAAATTTTTGATCATCTCATTTTTTGTTCTTAATTCTTCTTTTTTACTAGCCTTTGTCTCTCCTTTTTCTTTATCGTAGCTAATTTTAACTTTATCAATATCGTATGCAGACAAAATAGGATTTTCTATATAATCATCAAACACATTACTGCGCAGTAGATCTATTTTATTTCTCATATTTTCATTAGAATTGTAATTCTTATCACTTACGAAATGAATCTTAGGTATAAGCATTGACAAATTATTCGTTTCGGAATTAAATATTTCATTTAATCTATTTACCCGTCCAATAAGATTTGTTAACTCCTTTTCTTTTAATGTATGGGTATTCAGTATAAATAATGTCTTAATTGGTAAATTAACACCTTCAAGGATAACACCATTTGCAACAATGTATCTTAAGTTTTTAACATTTTTAAATTTATCTTCAAGAAAATCTTTAATATTATCTGGTAATTTTGCATGCAGATATATAATACCCTTATCAATTGTATCAATAAGTTTAAAATCTTTGTGTACATTTTCTTTTAGAATATTTTTTATTTTTTCTATTTCAATATCATTGATTTTATTTAAATGATTAGATAGGGTTACTGCAATTTCTTCTACTTTAATTGGTCGTCTATGGTATATAAAATTTTTGCTGACAGAATTTTTTATAATATAGTCATACAAATTATTATATTGGGATTGCGAGTAGTATTTCCCTAAAAATCTGTTATTTTTATACGAGTGATTGTCATCATCACATAAATAATATTCTGGTTCTTTTAAATTATGCTTAATTTTATATTCTTTTATTATTTCCCCACTATTAATTTTTAGATTTTGGGAGTCTGTTACTAATGGACTTAAATACAATATTTTTTGAGTGGGATTTTTTTGTTTATTTTTTCTAATTAGTCGAGACAATAAAATACTTCTTTTGTCTTTTTTGAACAAATTATGAGCTTCATCAATATATAAAATATCAAAATATACTTCATTATTTTCGATAAGACGCAATGCTCTCTCTTGGGTAAGTATACCAACAAATTTTTCCTCTTTGTCGTACATATCATCATGTAAAATAAATTTATAACCTGCAATATTTTTTCTAATATTCTTGTATGTTTGATTTAACAAAGATTTTGTAGGAACTATTATTCCAATTCTGCTATAATCGTGTTTGGATATATGATCTATTATAATAGAACTTTTTCCATAGGAGGTCGGAGCAATAAAACTCTGATTTAGTTGTTCATCTGAAAAAATATTTTCTCTAATTTTATGCTGTTCAAAAGTTTCTGTTATATTTTCATTTTTATATTTATTCATATAATTTTGAATTATTAAATCTTCTATAGACTCCTTGTCTAAAAGATTATTATTCAAAATCAAACTAGAAATGGGATAATATCCAAAATTCACAGAAAAATCGTACAAAGGCTTATAATCACCTGAATTTAACGAATATTTTAATATAATGTAATAAGCAATTTCTACGTATGAACTTTTGTGGACATCTTTTTCATATTCTTTTATAAAAAGCATGGCACAAGTTAAAATATAACTTGATTCATAGCCTGTAAGAGGTTTATCTAATACAAGTTTTTCCATTAACTTATTAAAATATTCATTTTGATTTCCGAGTTTGGTTAAATTCGTTTTTACACACCTATCCATTTTGTTCCTCTAAATAATTGATAAGTAAATTCATAGATAATTTATTTATACATATGACGATCATGTTTGAATAAGATTTTTTTGATGCAAAGTTCTTTGCTTTTGAAATAATACTCTCTCTATCTTCTTCCCAGTCTTCAAAATAAAATATTGTAGAGCAAGGAATTAAATTAAAATCTTTAATATCATTATTAATCTGTCTATTTTCAAATTGATTAGAAAGCTTTTTTAACTGTTTGAGTATGCTATCTCTTGCATCGACAACTTTTGCATGATTGAAAGCATTTTCCCAAGGATTATTGTCATCTTCATCACTTGTTATTATTTTATGTCGCAATTGTCTATATGCTTCAGATAATTTATCTTTATGGTTTCCTCCAACACTAGTGGATAATCCTGATTTGCTTTCCATAATCCAAGTTTTATTATTATCTGAATAATATCCATCAAATCCTTTTTTTATCGAACGTTCTTCTAAATTCTTAAATGTACACTCTTGTTCTAAACCCATATCATTCAAAAAAATGTGAATAAAAAATTCTGCAACAGCACCCATATATGTTTCGTTTAAATTATTTTGTTGAGAGTTTTCAGTTAATTTATTTTTTAAAAAATTTTTAATTTTTAATTTAACATCATTGATAGTGGTATCATAAGTATTTCGCCCTTCGCATACGCGTAAAATGTGTTCGTCAATTTTGTTTCTTAGTTCTTGAGACATCTCTTTTATATCAATTACATATATTGATAGATTGTTGCGTTGATCTATAAATTTACTTTTTACAAGTCCTGACAATGGCATAATTCCCCTTTTCTTATTATGGTACCACAAAAAGGATTTGAAGTTTTTTAACGTTTGTTGAATAAAGATTTTTACAACTCTGCGATTATTAATATAAGCTATTTCAGAAATGATTGGATTTTTATATTTATGAAATTTATGCCATTTTTGATGTAATTAATACAATTCCTATTGTAACAGGTTGTTGTTGAATATTATGCAATAAGAACAAAGCAACCTTCCATTAAGATTTACTTAATGTTTTTTCGCAAAACATGTATAATTTTAATATTGAAAAACTTCTTAAATTTTTTATTTAAACCTTTGAGCAATAATAATATTATTAAGTAAATAGGCTTTTAATATTAAATTAATAGTGAAACAATCTCAATCTCATAGTTAATGACATCTTGTTATGGATATTAAATTATATTCACCCAAGTATTATTTAAAACTTTTATATAATTGCTTATTATGTTATTAGTCATAAAAATTGAAATTTTCAGGTAGATTTTCTTCTATTATTTTAGCAAAATCTGAAAATTTTATATCTAATGCATTGGCAATTTTCCATAATGTTGATATTTGAGTATCTGTCTTTCCGTGTTCTAAGCGTGATAGTAGTCCGTTTCCTATATCGTACTCAAAAGAAAATTTATTGATGCCCTTATTTTGTTTATTCCTTTCCGAAAGAACAACTTTACCAATTGCTTTTAATAAAATGGCTTTTTTATCATTTAATATCTCTGAGTCATTTTTTACCATATCTTTATTTTATGTTGCTATTGATTTTAGGGTATTGACTATAGTCAATACCTTTAGTTACTATAGCAATACTTTATTGTCTGAAACTCTTTAGTAATCTAAGTTTTAAGAAAGTTTAGTATGGATAATGATAAAAAAATTATGATAAAAAATAGAGGTAAGGTTTATACTCCTACACATATTGTAACAAAAATTTTGGATTTAGTAGGATATAACGATATGAATATTATTGGTAAAAATATTATTGATAATAGTTGTGGTGATGGACGTTTTCTCGAAGAAATTGTAAAACGTTATTGTACGGAATGTATAAAATTGGGAAAAAGTAATCAAGAAATAAAATTTTTGTTAGAAACTAATGTATATGGTATTGAAATAGATGATGAAGAAACGAAAAAATGTATAAATAATTTAAATAAGATTATTCAAGATTTTAAAATTAAAGTAGATATTAATTGGAATATTATTTGTGCCGATACTTTAATAGTTTCAAAAAAATATTATGGAAAGATGGATTTTGTAGTAGGTAATCCTCCTTATGTCCGCATTCACAATATAAAAGATATTAATTTACTTAAAAAGTATCTTTTTTCTCAAAATGGTATGACGGATTTATATATACCATTTTTTGAAATAGGTATTAATATGCTTAATAAAAATGGTCGTTTGGGTTATATTACGCCAAATTCATATTTTAATAGTAATGCTGCAAAGTATATGCGTATGTTTTTTGTTAAAGAAAAATTGTTGTCGAAAATTGTGGATTATAAGCATAAACAATTATTTTATGCAACGACATATACTGCAATTACAATTATTGATAAGAATAATAAATTAGAGCAGGTCGAATATTTTGAGTCTGATAGGCAAAATTCTATTAGAAAAATTGATGATTTGGATTATAAACAATGCTATATAAAAGATTCGTTTTATTTTGCAAATAAAAAAGATTTATGTCTTTTAGAAAAAATAAAAAATTTTAAAAATGGATATTTTAAAATAGAAGTGAAAAATGGTTATGCAACATTGGCAGACAAGGTTTTTATTGGTGATTTTTCATATTTAAATTATTGCATTCCAATTATTAAAGCATCAACAGGCATGAAATATAATTGTATCTTTCCATATATAAATGGAGAACTTGTTAGTGAAGAAATTTTAAAAAAATCAAAAGATGTTTATAGATATTTAAAAAAGAATATTGAACTATTACAAAAAAGAAGTCTTGATAAAAATACTAATTGGTATGGATTTGGTCGTTCTCAAGGAATATCTGATACTTATAAGGATAAATATTCTATAAATACTTTGGTTAGAGAACAAAGTGATATAAAACTAATAAAATGTCCTAAAGGTGTTGGCGTATATAGTGGTTTGTATATTATTACAGATATTGATGAAAGTATTTTAAGAGAATTGATTATAAATGAAGATTTTATAAAATACATATCGTTATTAGGAAAATATAAAAGTGGTGGATATTATACTTACTCATCAAAAGAATTAAAACAGTTTATTGAATATAAATATTGTGAAAGGTTTGGCTGTAAAAATGAATAATTCAGAATTCTTGCAAATAATTAAAGAATCTTTTTTAACTTGTTTAAATACAAGTCCAAGAAGTAATGAAAAGTTGAAAATATTACATAGTGCAATATCTGTTGATGTGAAAACAAGATTAAATGATAATAAATATGCATTAAAATCATTGGGATATGGAACTGGACAAGAACAAAAAGTAAAAGGGAGGTATGTTGATAAGGCAGTAGATATAACAATATTGGAAAATGGAACTAGTATTGCGGGAATTGCTGTAAAATTTGTAATGAGTAATTATTCACAAAATTCAAATAATTATTTTGAAAATATGCTAGGTGAGACTGCAAATATTAGATGTGCAAGGATTCCATATTATCAAGTTTTTATTATTCCTGATAAAGTACCATACTATGATAAAGCAAATTATATAAAACATTGGGAAAAAATTTCAGAACATAATTTATCTAAGTATATAAATTTATCACATGATAATATTGATATGTTTTTGCATACTCCAAATAAAACTTTTATAGGCATTATCCATTTAAGTTGTGATAGTGATAATATAAGAACCAAACAAGATTATAGTAATTATTATTTAAATAATGATTTTGAAGTTACGTATTCGACAAATGATATAAATTTTGGAAATTCAATTATTTATAATAATTATGAATTATTTGCGGAAAAAGTAACTAATGGTATAAAAAGTTTATAAATTGAATATTATTTTAAATTCTCACAACAAATTTAATCCCCAAAACGCAAGTAATCTTTGTTTTTTGAGTGTTTTTGTATTCGTTTTTTATGGAAAATATCCATTGTAAAATGGTTTTAAAAATAGTATTCATAAATGGTAAAAACAATGTTTCAAAATACAATGTGTTTGTGAATATTTCAATAGGTTTTCCATATTTTGATAGAGCATAACAAAAGAATGGAGAACAAATTCTATACAAATCTAAATCGTTTTCTTGTTTTTTTGTTTTAAGGAATTTTATAAATTTCAAATATTCAAGAATTTCACATTTTTGAAAGTGTCGTTTTTTAATGATGTTATCAACAAAACTTAATTCGTAATTATAGTATTTTGCTAGTGCATAAATATTTATTTTACTCATTAAATGTTCCATTAGTTTTGGATATGTTCTCATAATAGAAAAATTTGTTTGATAATTTTTAAACAAAATTTTATCCAAAATACTTATTTTGTGTCCGTTTAATAATAATTTTCTAAACAAAAGACAATCTTCTAATGGCTTGATGTTGTCATATTGAATATTTAATTCTTTTCGAAACATCATTGCAGGGTGTATAATTTCTTGACGTTTTATTAAATTTATTAGATTTATTTCGTTTTCGTGTTGAGATCTATCGAATTTTGTAATATCGCCAAAAAATTCTGTTAAACACGAACATAAATCAACATTAGGGTTATTATCTAAAAATTTAACTTGTTCTTCAAGTCTTGTTGGGAAAGAAATATCATCTGAATCCATTCTTGCAATGTATTTTCCCCTTGCGTGTTTTATTGCATAGTTTAAGCAGTTAATATATCCTGTGATTTTGAAATATTTTATTCTGTTATCGGATATATTAGATATTATTTTGTAATTATCATCATGGATATTTCCATCTGCGATGATGAGTTCAAAATCTTGAAATGTTTGATTCAATATGCTATCAATAGCCGTTAATAGTTGCTTTTTAGAGTGTTTGTAAATAGGCATTACAACACTGACAATAGGATTATGCAAAACTTTTCCTTTCAGTATATTCATAATATAGATATGATGATATTATGTCAATTATGTGAAAAGTAATTATTTTTAGACGAAAAATTAGTGCTTGCATTAGAGCCACTATCAAGGTGTAAAATATTAGTTATATAATATTAATTGAAAATTTTACACATTAGAAAGGAGATATAAATGATTTTAGATAAGATTAACGAACCAAAAGATTTGCGTAGTTTATCAAATGAAGAATTAAAAAATCTTGCATCTGAAATGCGAGAACTTATTATAAAAAAAGTAAATACAATTGGTGGTCACTTAGGACCAAACTTAGGTATTGTAGAAGCAACTATTGCTATGCATTATGTGTTTGATTCACCAAAAGATGAAATTGTTTTTGATGTTTCACACCAATGTTATCCACACAAAATGTTAACTGGTAGAAAAGATGGTTATACAAATCCTGACAATTATTTGAAATATTCAGGATTTACAGCACCAGAAGAAAGTGCACATGATACTTTCAAAATCGGTCATACCTCAACATCTGTTAGTTTGGCAACAGGTTTGGCAAAATCTCGTGATTTGAAAGGTGAAAAACACAATGTAATTGCATTGATTGGTGATGGTTCACTTAGTGGTGGTGAGGCTTTTGAAGGTCTAGACAATGCAGCAGTTTTAGGTAGCAATATTATCGTTGTTGTTAATGATAATGATATGTCTATTGCAGTTAACCAAGGTGGTTTGTATGACAATTTGAAATTGTTACGTGAAACAAAAGGTAAAGCAGAATGTAATTTCTTCAAGGCATTAGGTTTTGATTATGTTTATGTTGATGATGGAAACGATGTTGAAAAACTTATTGAAACATTCAAATCTGTAAAAGATATTGACCACCCAGTAGTTGTTCACATGCACACAATCAAGGGTTTAGGTTTACCTATCGCAGAACAAAATAAGGAAGCATTCCATTGGATTTTACCAGGAACATTGGATAAAAAAGAAGATGAAAAACCAACTGCACCAGTTGAAACTTATGAATCTATAACAACAGATTATATTTTAGAAAAAGCTAAAAGTGATTCTACAATTTTGGCTATTTCACCGGCAACACCAGGTGCTTATGGATTTTCTCAAGAATTTAGAGATAAATTAGGTCGTCAATATACAGATGTAGGTATTGCAGAAGAACATGCAGTTGCTTATGCTTCAGCAATGGCAAAATCTGGTTCAAAACCTATTCTTGCAGTTTTGAGTTCATTTATTCAAAGAACTTACGACCAATTATCTCAAGATTTATGCTTGAACAATTCACCTGCAACATTATTGATATATTGGGGTGGTATTTCAGGTGCAGATGCTACTCACTTAGGTTCTTTTGATATTTCAATGTTGGGTAATATTCCTAATCTTGTATATTTAGCACCAACTTGCAAGGAAGAATATTTAGCAATGCTTGATTGGTCTTTAAAACAAACAGAATATCCTACTGCAATTAGAGTTCCATTTGGAAACTTTGTTTCTACGGGTGTTAAAGATGATACGGATTATTCTAAATTGAATAAGTTCAAAATGGTAGAAAAAGGTAGTGATATTGCTATTGTTGGTTTAGGTAACTTCTTCTCATTGGCTCAAAGTGTTAAGGAAGAAATTAAAGCTAAATTAGGTATTGATGCAACACTTATCAACCCTAAATTTATTACTGGTATTGATGAAGAAATGCTTGAAGATTTGAAGGCAAACCATAAACTTGTAATAACATTGGAAAATGGTATTTTGAACGGTGGTTTCGGTGAAAAAATCTCTAGATTCTATGGTGATTCTGATATGAAAGTTTTAAACTTTGGTGCAGAAAAAGAATTCACAGACAGAGTTCCATTAGAAGAACTTTATAAGAAATATCATTTAACAAAGGAATTGATTGTTGATGATGTAAAAAAATGCTTAGAAAATAAGTAAATTACTCCAAGGTTATATAGTATCATGCACCGTTTCTTAACGGTGCATTTTTTATATCTTGATAGTTACTATCAAGTTTTTGTGATAAAATAAAGTTGTGATATTAAAATAAAATTAAAATAAAGGGATTGACAATGTACACAATAAAAGAAGTTGCTGAGAAAATGGACGTATCAGAACATACACTTAGATTTTGGGCAAAAAGTGGTTTCTTTCCATTTATTAAAAGAAATGAACATAATATAAGATTGTTTTCTGATGATGACTTAGGTTGGGTTAGAATTGTCAAATGTTTGCGTTCTGTTGGTACTGAGAACAAGGCTATTAAACGATATATTGATTTGTGTATAGTTGGAGATTCTACTATTCCAGAACGTTATGGAATTATTCAAGCAACAAAAATCAAAGCGTTAAAACAAATGGAAGATTTGAAACAACAGTTAGAATTATTGGATTATAAAGAACAATATTATCAAAACTTGATTAAAAATGATTTGAATGATGAATGGAATCCAATGAATCATAATAGACCTGAAACAAAAGTTGTTTAATTCTTGAGCATGTTTTTTGTCATGATTTTGTGTCGTCCATGTAGAGGATATTTTTTGTTTACAAAAGTACATGAGTGATAAAAGGCTGTATTTATTGACTTTTTGCTGGCATGTAGTATGATTATAAAATGTAAAGATTTTGTTACATAGTAGCAAAAAAATTGAATTTGATGCTTTATATAAAAGGACGTAATAAAAATAGTATAAAAGAAATAAATAGAAAGTTAGGTTATTATGAACGAAATCAATAAACCTGAAATTAATTTTACACAACCGGTAATGGCTAAACCTGTTCAACCGGAAGTAAGGGCTGAAAATAAACAAGCAGAGGATATTAAACAAAAAGATTACAAAGAAGCAGCAGCCGCTCCTGGTGCAGAAGCAGCAGGTAGAGCACAAGTTATGCTTAACAAGGCTGATAAAGTAGATAACGTTGACTCTGATATTCAAAAGATTATTGATAATCCATCAATTGTTGATACAGCAGATACAATGTTTAATGCTGCAGAAAAAGCAGGTGTTCCTTATCCTGTAGCAGCAACATTTGCTACTCAAGAAGTTGTTAAATAATAATTTATCCTTAAAGTATAAATTTTATATTTTTGTTCTATGATTATATTAAGGAATAATCATAGAACGGGGTAGATTGTTATGAAAAAAGTTTTTACTATCGGAAGTGCGACTATGGACGTATTTGTTGAATGTGATTCAGCAAATATTGTTTCTGTATGTAGTCATTCAAAGAACTCAGAATTTATGAGTTATCCATACGGTGCAAAGATTGATATGTCGAATTTTTCATCAAATCTTGGTGGTGGTGGTGTAAATACTGCTATGAATTTTGCACATTTGGGTTATGATACATCGGCAATATTTAAGATTGGTGATGATATTTATTCAGCCGGTATATTAGAGGCTTTTGAAAAAACAAATGTTAATCTTGATAATATTATTCAAGATAAAAAGTTATCAACAGGTTTTTCTATAATTTTGGTATCATTTCAAGGTGATAGAACAGTTTTAGCAAATAGAGGTGCAAATGCGTTGATTGCTCCAGAAGATATTAATTATGATGCTTTGAAAGAAGCAGATTGGTTGTATATTGCACCATTGAATGGTAAATCTAATCGTGTATTAGAGCCATTGGTAGATTTTGCACATAAGAATAATATCAAAGTTTGTTTCAATGCTGGTACAACAAGTATTAAACAAGGTTTTGATTATATGAAGAAAATTCTTGCAACATCACACGTAGTTGTTATGAACAAGGAAGAGGCATCTATGTGTAGTGGAATTGTTGAAAGACCTGATACTAAGAATGAACATTATTCTCATGATATTATTCACCCTGATGTTAGGGCAATGTTGAAATCATTGAAGATGTCAAATTACCAAGTTATTGTAATAACAGATGGTAAAAATGGTGCTTATGCTTATGATGGCAAGAAGTTCTATTATTGTCCAGTATTCCAATCTTGTGTAGTATCAACGTTGGGTGCTGGTGATGCATTTGCTTCAACATTCTTTGCAGCATTGGATAAAACAGGTCATGATATTGGTAAATCTTTGATGTATGCATCTGTTGTTTCCTCTTCTGTTGTTTCAAAATTTGGTGCTACAGAAGGGTTGATTTCATTCAATGAAGTTGAAATGAAGTTGTATCAACATCATGACTATACATATACTGAGGTTGAATAATGCCTGATTTGGGTATAATTTCACCAGCAATGCTTAAATTATTCAATGATTGTGGTGCGAAGTTTTATTATCGTTATGTAGAACAAATTGTTTCACCAACATTGGATAAGGCTTTTGTTGTGGGAAAAAATATTCACGCAATGGCATCATATTATTTAAATGGTGAAAATATTTCAAAGTTTGAAAAATGTCTGACTGAGAAAGAAAAAGAATTTTGGCAATATTTGAAACAATGCAAATACTTTGATTATGATGTTGTTGGAGTAGAAAAAAGTTTGTCTGCTTGTTTTGAAGATTTTTGGTTAGGTGGCAGACTTGATGCAATTGTGAAACAAGACGACAATATTTATATTTTGGATTACAAGACTGGTGGTGTGCCTGACGATATGACTTATGACTATCAAACAATGGTATATTTGTTGTTGTGCGATAGATATTTTAAAAAATATGAAACATTATCATTTGTTTATTTAGATTTAAAAAATAAAAAAGATGTTGTTATTAAGTTTAATGATAGTTTGAAAGATGAATATAAATTTAAGTTGTTGGATACTTGTCAAAAGATGAGGGCATTTGATATAAAGAAATTCCGTAGATTTGATGATTGCAAATGTGAGTATTCAAAAATTTGTATATAAGTTTTTGAGATACAATATATTTATTGAAATAATGTATTTATGAGATGAGGGCAGTTGAAATGTTGGTTGAACATTACAGGCATGGGTTGATAGAAGAAGAACATTCAGGGTATGTTATGACATTGCATAAGGGTGATGTTAATGATTATCCATATTATTTGCGTTCTTGTGCAAAACCATTGCAAGCGAGTTTGTTGGTGGATTATGGACTTGATGAAATGTTCGATTTGACAAGCGAAGAAATTGCTTTGATTTGTGCATCAAATGCTGGCGAAAAATGTCATACTGATATTGCAGAAAGATTGTTGAAAAAGTTCGGAATAGATTATGATAGTTTGAAATGTGGAATGCATAAGCCATTATCTAGAACAAGACAAGATGAAATGTTGTTGACAAAAGAGCCTGTTACATATTTGCATAACAATTGTATTGGAAAACATTTGTTGTTTTTGGCTTTGTGTAAGGTTAACGGTTGGGATATGAAAACTTATGACGAAGTTGATAATCCTTTGCAGATTGAAGTTAAAAAGAAGATAAATTCTTTGTGTGAGGTAGAAAAAGAATATCCAATAACAAAAGATGGTTGTGGCGTTCCGATATTGTCTATGCCATTGAAAAATATGTTAATAGGGTTTGTGAATTTGTTCTGTGATGAAAAGTATGCGAAGTTGAAAAATGCATACTTGGAAAATCCTTATATTATTGGTGGCGAGAATAGACTTGATACAGAGATTATTCAAAACTCTAACGGCTTGGTTGCAAAAGTCGGTGCAGGTGGATTGTGTATTGTAGTCAATGTCGAAGCGAAAGATGCATTGATTGTGAAAATCAATGATTGCAATATGGATACAAGAAGATTGGTCGTATTTGAGGCGTTGAATAAATTAGGTTGGTGCGATTATATGCCATCAAAAGATATTAAAACATTGCACGGCGAAAAAGTTGGCGATATAAAAATCAATATGCCATTTTAGTTATATTGATAATTTATTGTTGTAATAATTCTACGATTTTAGCAAATGTTTTAGGGAAATATTCTTGCTTTATTTTTCTAAATTGAACATCCATTCAGGCATACCAAAGTCTATGAGAACTTGTTTAAACTCAGGTGAATATTTTGACATATCACCTTCTGATGCAACTGCAATAAATTCTAGTGTGTTATTATAAGCATAACTTATATGTTTATCAGGAATTCCAGCATTAACGAACTCTTGATAATATTTTCCTTTTTTTGCATCACCACTTTTTATAATGTTACCATTTGGTAATTCTTCTTCTGTTTTAGGCATAATTTCATTAAGGTTATAATCTTTTGAAATCTTTGTTCCACGTTTTAAATCGTTTGTATGTGTTAATTCATGTCGCATAGCATAACTAACAGTTTTTAATCTAAAATTTGGAAATGCTAATGTTCCATTATATGCAGAATTAGAATATCCACCAGATGTACTCTTACCATATGCACTAGTCGTATCATACCAACTAGATTTTGCCGTTGAAAAATCAATTATTGGCGGGAATTTTGCTTTTCCTTCACTTGCTTTAATCCAGTTTGTTAATTCTTTATATACATAAGACATTGTTTTATAGCCATTTGAAATATCACTACTCATAATTATTTTTACATTAAAGCGTTGATTGATTTTTTTACATGCATCAATAAGTTTATTTCTTTTTTCAAGGAGTGATGAATTAATTTTTTGTGATGCAATATCTTTTAAATAATAATTTTCATACAAATAATTTGAAATATCAGAATTAGGATTTTTATTTATAAAATTTTCCATCATTCTGTATTTTATATCATTTTGAAAATCTTTAACTAAAGTTTCTACTGATAACTTTTTACTAATTAATTGTTTTCTTAATTGTTTTGTAATATTTTTGTTTGCTAAATCCTCTAAAGACATACCTTGTGATTTTAAATATTTAGAAAATTTTAAGGTTCTTTCTTTATTTGCTGATAAAAATTTTCGTTTAAATGACGGATTATTTGAATCATATATTGTATGATATTTTTGATTAAAATTATTTATTACATCGACTAAATCTTCTGCATCTTTAAATTTTCCAGTAGTAAGTAAATTCTCTACTTCATCTGTAATTCTTTTATCAGAGATATTTGACAAATGCTCTTTAAAATTATCATTATTTTGTTTTAAAAAATTAATAGTATTCTTTATTTCTGTTGAGGAATTTGTATATATAGATTTTCCATTTTTTAAAGATTTATGTTTATACATTTTTACAATTCGGTTTAATGTTGTTTTATCTCCATTTAATACTAAATCTAAAATTTGATTATCACCAAATGAAGATGAATTTATATTTCTTTCTTTTACAATATTCATATAATCCTTTAAAGAATCTATGTTTCCAAATTTATTTTGTAGTTGTAGAAATGTTGATATATAGGTACCGTCATAGGCTTTTAACTCTATACCCATATACGATTTTGTTTTTAGGATAAGTTCTTTTGCAAAAGAGGTATTATCCTTATTTAAGTTTAACATAATATCTTTAATTTCTTTAATGCCAAAGCGTTGAGAAGTATCTCCAAATCGTGTTTTTCGTGTTTCTGAGGTTAATAAATCAAATATTTTAGAGTTAGATTTTCTTAACGAAATAAGTTCTTGGATTTCATTACATTTTGAATATGGGTACAAATCAATTAAATTTTTAATGCTAAAATCTGGTTGTTTTTGTTGTAACTTTAAAAGTTCATTTATTTCATTATCTGAAAATTTTTGTGTGACTTGTCCTCGAACTTTTAGTGTTTGTTTTTTTAAATATGCTTTAAACTCTTCTTCTGATTTAAATATCTGATTATCTGTTGAAGTTTCATCTGCTAACAAATGTCCTTGAGTTGTAGCCTCAAATTCTTCATATTTGCCATCTGCATTTAATTTTCTTGCTCTTGAAAAATCAATATTTGTGTTGCCACTTGCATCACGTGTCATAGCAACTTCAATCTCTTCACCACCAATGTTTACTTTCTTCCATTCTGTTGGTTGTTCTGAGTTATGATTATTATTACGAACTTCATCTGATTTAACTTCTACAGTAGAGCCGTCAGGTTTTACTTCAACAAGTGTACCATTAGGCATTTGCATAATGTTTCTATTCGGATTTTCGCTTTGTAATTTGAATTTGTCATTAACTTTTTCTTTTAGATGTTGAACACCTTTGACAATTTTTCCTTTGTGACCTGCAATTAATGACATTACTTGTGAAAATCCTTCTCCTGTAATATCCAATTGACCTGTTAATACAAGGTCACCAATCAAGCTAACTGTTGAATCTACGCCAATATCACCAATCATAGCAACGAATTTTGGAGCATTTTTTGCAGTCAACATTGCTTTTGCACTACTGCCAAGTTTACCTGCTCCTGCACCAACTGCGAATAATGCTACATTTTGAGCAAATTCTTTTTTAAGTTCGTCCATTTTTTCAGGACTAGCATTTTGTTTGGTTGATTCATTCAATGCTTCAACACCAATACCACCAAATGATGCAATCAAACCACCACCCAATGCTGCCGGTGGACAGAATGCCATACCACCGACCATAACAATAGTACCAACAATTTGGACACCGTTTCTAACAGTTTGGACAATACCCTCTTGGTCTTGAGCAAAAGCATTTGCCAAAGCACTTGCATCTCTATAACCATAAGCATTTTTGTAATATTCTGCCATTGTTTTGGCATAATCATCTAAAGATTTACCACCCATCGCATTAGAAAATTTTTCAGTTATTTTAGCTTGAATTAGTTTAGCAATATTAGGCATTGCTTTTAGATCATGATTTGCTAAATCGTCCAAAGATTTAATATTATCATCTAATGTATATTTTCCGTCTGTAAGTTCAGCCAAACCTTTTGCAAGATTATCTTTTCCATACAATTGAGTAATTGTTGCACCGATAGTTGTTGCAAGTTCTTTATTTACAACAGTTGTACTATTCAAACCTGTTGAACTATTAGTTTCATATCGTTGTAAAGCAGAAGATATTGCATTATCAATGTTTTCTTTTGTTTTAGTTAATTTTGTAGCAAGTGCAAATTTAGTTACGCTTTCGTTATATTTTTGAATATTTTCTTTATCAAATTTTACCCCTTGTTCTTGTTCAAAGACTTCTTCAAATGACATTAATTTATCACCATTTTCAGGAATAAATTCTTTATTTTGTACATATTTTGTTTCTTGAACATTTGCAAAATCAGATGTGACATCTAACTTTTGCTTTGTCATAGACAAATCTCTAAGAAATCCATAAAATTTTAATTTTGCATCTTTATACTTATCTTTATCTTTTGGTAGATTTGATATTTCATATTGTAATGCATTGATTTGTTCAGGATTAAGAGTTTTAATACTATTTTTAAAACTTTGTTTTAATTTATCATTAAAAGAATCAATATCAGGTAAAGATTTGTATAACAAACCTCTTTTTCTTTCTAAATAATCTTTGTATGTAAGTTTACCGTCTTTTGCCTCTTGCAAAAATTCTGCAGTCTGAGATTGTTTATCAACAACATCTTGAACATTGCTTTTTGCAAGTTCAGAATTTGTTGCTTCTTTATACTTATCATAAGTTTTGCTGATTACACCATCATCTTGATTGTCAATCAATTTTTGTGCTTGTTCAGCGTTATCGTTGATTGTTTGGATTGCAGAATCTTCTGCCTCTTCTTTTGTTAAATTGGCTAAATTAGGCTCTATACCTGTGTTTTCGTGGGGGGGTAGTAACTGTTACGGTATCAACATTTGCATCGACTTTGTCACCACTCAAAGATTGAGCAAGTTTCGCTTGCAACTCTGTTTCTGAAAGTTGTTGCAAATCTTCTTTCTTTAACTCAGGATTAAGAGTTACAATCTTATCTATCAATGCATTAGTATCTACACTTACCATAAATAGTCCTTTTACATATTACCCAATATTATCTAATATTCTTTTTAACGACTGTTTTTCTGAAAACTTTAGAGTAGAAATAGTTTTTGTTACAAAAATAAACCTGTTGGCAAAATTTTGTTTTACGAGAGTTATATAACTATCACTAGCACAGAGAAAGGTTATATATGAATATTTTAGGTATCAACAACGCAAATAGTTTTACATCAAGGTATCGTAGGGATACATTTAGAGATAGAGAAGAATTTGACAGTTCTAAGGATAGAGTAACGAAAGGTTATTCAACTTATGATGGTTATGATGAAACCAATTCTGATTTTATAAATGATGAATCGGATTTTGATGCAGAAACTTTTAATGATAAACTTTTGAAAAAAGAATTCGCAGATTATGGTAGAGATTACTTTTTACAACCGATATCCACTTTCTCAATGAATGTTGATAAAAATTCTGATATCGTTGAAATGTCAATGTTGAAAACAAAAAGAGGAGAAAAGTTCTCTGGTAATTTGTATAATCATTTGATGCAAAAAGCAGATAAGTTTTCTCTTGAAGATTTGGAATCTGTTGCAGAAAATGCTAAATTGATGAAACGAGATTCTTCTGAATATGTTGATTACAATATGTTAGAAGCAGGTTTCTTGATTAAGGAAAAATTGCCAGCACTTAGTGATGAAAAATTCTCAAAGTATATGCGTTCACTTGTTCGTAAAGATGAGCATGGTAATGAGGTTTGTCATAGGCAAATAGTTAATATTCTTAATCATAATAATTCGGCAGGTATTTCGACTGAAATGGCATGTCACATAGATGCTTAGGTTGATGTTAGGCAAGTATGTCCAACCGACATTATTTTACAAATTAAAAATTCAAATAGATTCAGAAACTCTATGCAGAATAATTACTAATGATGTATGAATGAAGTATCTTTATATAGAAACTGCATCTGTATCAAAAATAGATTTATCTATCTCATCAAAATTATTAATAATTTGGTATAAATATTCAATAGGTTCATACAAACTATGATCTTCTAACGATGCAATAGCAATAATCTTTCCTATTTTTGCTGAGTGTGCAGATTCAATACCTGACAATGCATCTTCCACAACAATACAATCCTTTGGTTTTAGTCCCAAGTTTTTTGCTGCTATCTCATATATATCAGGTGCTGGTTTACCTTTAATCTTTCCATTTGAATACACAATCTTATCTAAATCAAACCATCTTGCAAGGTTAAATTCTTTTATATAAAATTCAACATTTTGCCATTCTGACATTGTCGCAATAGTTCTAGGTATATTGTTTTCTTTTAAGTAGTCTAAAAATTCTTCAACTCCATTAGCAAGTTTGAAGTTTTCTTTATCATTCAAACACATTTCACGATATAAAGATTCTTTTTCATTAGCCAACTTCTCTACCATTTCGTCAGTTGGTTTTTTACCGATACAATATTGTATAATATCTTTGTTTGTTCTGCCGAACATATATTTACGCATTTCATCGTCTGTAAATTCATATCCTCTCAATTTCTTTGAGAAATCTCTCCAAGCATCATAATGCAATTGTGAATCCCAAAACAATGTACCGTTAAAATCAAATATTATACCTTTCATATCCTTACTCCAATTTATATTTCTATCAAAACATATAACATAACAACTTGTTCTTTTCAATAATTGATTTTACGTGGTTTATCAGTAAAAATTTATTATAATTATTTTTTAAAATTCGTCATAAAATATGGTTTAAAAAAAATAGAAAGTAGATTATAATATTAATTATATTGCATGTATGTGAAAACTTGAGGATAGTATGAAAAAACAACTTTTGGTTTTGACGTTAATCGTTAATACCTTATTTATATCAACAGCATTTGCTGATAATGTTCCGTCTGTGCTTGAAACGGCTTTGCAGGCTGAAAAAAAATCTACATTTACGATAAAAAATAATGAAACGATTTCTAATTGGCAAAATGCATTCGGAAACCGTCAGCAATCTCAAAAATTAACAATTAAAGGTAATTTTAATACGATAAAATCTGATAATATAAATTCTCCATCTTTGGTTGGTATAATTGTAAACAAACCAAATGATAGTAATGAAATATTGTCTAAAAAGCAAGTATTATCTTTGAGTAATTATATATTGGAAAGTTTTAAAACTGCATTAACAAATTACGGTGGTACAGTTAATATTTCAAGTATGATTTTTAATAAAAATATCACATCTGAAAACGGTGGTGCTGTATATAACGATAGTGGAGTTGTAAATGTAAATGGTTTATCAAAAAATAACTCATCATTTACTTTAAACAAAGCAATTAGTGGTGGTGCTATTTTTAATAACGGTACATTAAATATGAAAAACACCGTTGTTGGTGGACGTAATATTGATTATGTTAGACATATTGACGAAACAACCGGTTTGGAAAGTGATGTTGCAGTAATCACACCATTAGGAAATATTGCAAATTTCGGTGGTGGTGTTTACAACGCAAACATTGCAAATATTTCAGGTGTATCGTTTATTTATAATACTGCTGAATATGATGGTGGTGGTTTATACAATACTGGCAAATTGACTCTTTCAAGTTCAGTTTTTGAAGAGAACAAAGCCATTAATGGTGGTGCAGTTTATACGTTATATACTGGCGATGATGCAAAACACGTTGTAAATATTTCGAAATCAAAGTTTTATAACAATACGGCAACAACTTCCGGTGGTGCGTTATATGTTCAGTCTGGCAAAACTATTATAAAAAATTCGACATTTGGTTCTCAATTTGGGAATGGTAATACTGCTGTAAATGGTGGTGCAATTTATAATTCAGGTGCTGATACTCAGATTATATCGTCTTCATTCTCTCAAAACTATGCAAACAAAGGTGGCGATATATTCAATACCGGTACAATGACTATTTCAAAATCAACATTTGGTTATGCACCTAAAAAGGATTATTTCAGTACAGGAGTTTTAAACAAATGGACTATTGCTGGTAAAACTAATTATTCAAATGTTAGAGATAATTTTGATGGTGTTGATATAATAGATATTCCGATTGATGAATTGTATGGTTCTTCTGCAATACAGGGCGGAGCAATTTTCAATCAAGCAAATATGATTATCAATTCATCAAAATTTATGTATGCTTCTGCTATCGAGGGTGGAGCAATCTATAATGACGAAAATGGAACATTGACTATTAACAAATCTAATTTTGTTAATAATTCTGCAAAAAATAAAAGCACTACACCTGATGATGAAAAAGTCGCTGATAGTGATTTGAAAGGTGGTGCAATATACAACAAAGGTAACCTTTCTATTATCAAATCTACTTTTGACGGCAATATTGCTGAAAATGGTCTTGGTGGTGGCATCTATAACGCAAATGGTTTAGTTGATATGAATGGCTCAACTTTTAAAAACAATTCTGCAAAACAGGGTGGGGCAATTTATAACAATGCAGAAATGAATATAACTTCATCAACATTTATTCTAAATAATGCTGATGAGGGCGGTGCGATTTATAATGGTTCAAACGGTGATTTGATCTTAACCAAAGTTACTTTTGGTAATTCCAAGAAAAAACTAAACTATGCAAACAATGCTCAATATGGTTCTGCTTTGTATAATGCTGGTATTGCAAATATTGATTCTTCAACCATTACTTATAATAATTCTGTATATGGTGCAATTTGTAATGAAAGAGATTTAACAGTAAACAAAACTACTTTTTCTTACAATACGGCTGATTATGGAGCAGGTATTTATTCAAAAATTGCATCTGATACAAAAGTTGTTGGTTCAACATTCAACAAAAATACATCACTTCAAGGAGGTGCAATATATAATAATGCAGATTTGAACATTTCATCATCAAAATTTACTTCAAACATCGCAACTGGAAGAATTTATGAAGATGAGAATGGCGATGAAATTGGTTCTTTTGGTGGTGCTATTTATAATCTTGGAGATATGACTATTGATAAAACGACATTCTCTTCAAACAAGGCTGTAAATGGTGGTGCTATTTATAATTTGAAAGATGCAATAATCACTCAATCTACATTTACATCAAATTCTTCAACAGCTTATGGTGGTGCGATTTATAATGCAGGTTATTCTAGTGCAAATATAGTTGGCTCTTCTTTTAGCAAGAATACATCACTTCAAGGAGGTGCAATATATAATGATACAAATTCTTCAATAACATTTGATTCTAAAAAATATACAGAAATCGTAAAGAAAAAAGAAGTTGAAAAAATTGCATACAATGAATTTACTAAAAATTCAGCATTACACGGTGGTGCAATTTATAATGTTGGTATAATTGGTGTAAATTCTTCCTCAGAGGAAAGTTTTTTATATCTATCAGGAAAGTTTACATCAAATAGTGCGACATATTCTAACAAAGATATAAATGATGATTCAAAATATTATGTTGCAAAAGGTGGTGCAATATTTAATTATGGTACGCTTTTAGAAGATAAACAAATTGAACGTAATGACAAAATTTGTAAATTAGGTTCATCTTTTGCTGTAACTGTTATTGGTAATAAACAAATTATTTATAATAATGACAATGAACATAATTATGTTTATGATTTTTCATCACAAGGTAGTTCAAACAGATTCTCATTTGGTACAAATATGAATAATAAAATCGTATATAACGGTTTTATTTACGATTTAGAAGATGAAAATATAACTGTATCAGATTATACTTCAACAACAATTCTTACTGACAATCAAATATTGTATAATGGCAAGTTATATGATGTTAGCAAAGTCGAAAATCCTGAAGAATATGTTGCTTGTTCAAATTTGGCAACAGGTGAATTTGTTTATAACGGAAAAATCTTTAAAGTTACTGATGGTAAAAGACAAGCAGGTTCTTATGATCCGACAAAGCCTCTTGGCGAAAAACAAATTGCTTATAGAGGTTATGTTTATGATTTATCTAATATAGATGAAAGCAAGTTGAAAGATTATGTTTCTGATTCAACACAAATCTCTGATGACCAAATTGTTGTTAGAGGTACTGTATATAAACTCGTAGATGGCAGAGATTATGACCATAATTCTGATATAAAATCTAACGAAATATTATTTAACGGTAAAATTTATACTATTGCTGCTGATACAAAGGTTAGTAGTTATACTGCACCAACAGTAATTACTAATGGACAAATTATTGTTTCAAATACTGTTTACAAATTAAATGAAGATTCTTTATTAAAAGATAATGACCAAGCTTTAATTTATTTAGATAAAGATAGTATAGATAAAGAAAATCAAATTGTATATAAAGGACATGTTTATAATTATTCTGATTTGACTGAGATCGGAGATTATATAACTGGTAAATTAACAATTGATAAAGGGATTTTCACAAGCAATACTGCAAAGAATAAAGTCGTTTTAAATGTAGAAAAATATAAAGATGACAATACTAAAAATGAAGTCAGCAAGCAAATAACAATGTATGCTGGTAAAGGTGGAGCGATATACAATTCTTCAAGTGC
>JBNMJS010000023.1:0-21795 GCA_050873965.1 Cyanobacteriota bacterium
GCTCAATACTGAGGTGTTTGAGTGAATTTACTAACACATAAAAACATTTGTAAATTCACGAGTTCCGAAGTTCAATGCAGAATAATTACAAATGATGTGTGAATGGAGTTCAGGTCATGAGTTTCTTTTGTTTCGTTTTCTTGTCGGCACAAGAAAATGAAAATAAATATTTAACAATTTAAAAATTTTAATTTAAATAAATTAAAACAAAATTTCAATATAATATACATTTAAATTGATTTTTAAATCAATAAATTTTCATTATAATTTATAATAAACTATGAATAGACTGTTTAATGGATAAAACCTCAAAAAATTTGTGATAGAATACACGATGAGATATAGTATAAAAGGGCAATTTATATGAATATTATTGAAGTTAAGAACAATTTAGTAAAATTATGCTACGAAGATGAACTTGTTTTATCAGGTTTTATAAAAATAGATGATACAAACAAATCATACATTGCACAAATTCTACACCTAGAAGCAACACGTATCGGAAAAGTTGCAATAGCAAAAATAATATTCAATTATAATAATGGAATATCAGCATACGATGGCTCTATTCCATCACTTCGTGCAGAACTTCAACCTGTTGATACATCAATTTTATTAGAAACGTTAGACAAAACTAACCCTCTTAATCTTGGGAAATTAGCAGAACAAAAACACAATATTATAGTAAATCTTGACGTATTAAAAGATAATCCTATAATCTGTGCTGAAAAGTTCTTCACTACAAAAGTCCTTTTAAACAATTTTGCTCTACAACTTCAAGCAAGAAAACAAAAAATCGTTGTATTTGATACTTCTGGAATCTTTAAAACAAACAAATTAACAATTACAAAAGATTTCAAATTACCATTAAACAGTTCAACAATTAACTATATCTATGAAAAAGGCTTTGTTGATGCAACTGCAGAAAGCAAAGCAATGATTCAAGCAATTTTTGAAGAACTTAGTGAATATTCAAAAACAGTAGAGTTCATTCCATTTGATACATTCAAAGCCGTTGTTGATTCTGAATTTATGCGAACTAAACTAATCCAATTAGTAATCCTAAAAAATAAAATCAAACAAATTCGTGATTGGAACGTATTTGCACAAAATGAAGCAGAATTTAACATCTTAAAAGAAAGATTAACAAAAGACGAAACAATCGTTATCGACATCTCTTGTCTAAAAGAAAGCCTACAAAAAGAATGCATTAAATACGCATATTCAGTACTTAAAAACATTGATGCAGAATTTTTCGCTTTCACACCATTATCTAATGATAATTCAGATAAATTCTTATTAAAACAAATTATTGATACAGAAAATGTTCATACAACAACAATTTGTGGATATGACTACAAACTTGTTAATGAACTAAAAAAACGTTCTAAAAACATGTTAATGTTTACACCACTAAAACAACAACGTGACTTTGGTGGTTACAACATCTTCTTGCAGAAACTTGCAGAAGACGAATTCATTGCTTACGGCAAAATGACAAAATTTGTACCTCTAATCGGTAAACTTCACCAACTAAGTACAAGCGAAATCTACATACCGAAAGTAAAAGAAACTATTCAACAAATACAACAACCTACTATTGAACCACAACCAACAGTAGAAACAGTTGTTACAAATGAAATACCAGTTGTTGAGCCTAAAACAGAAACACCTGTTCAACCTATAGAACAACCTAGTGAACCTATTACAACAGAAAAAATTCAACCAATCACTGTTGAACCTGTTCAAATAGAAGCACCACAACCTGAACCTGTTCAAGAAATTCAACCTCAACCACAAGAAGAGACTGAAAAAGAACAAGTTGCAGAACCAGTTCAACAACCTACTTTAACATTTGTTGATGATGAAGAAGAAAACGAAGAAGAAATTATACAAGAAACTCCGGTAACTCAACCAGAACAACCTGTACAAGAAGAATCTATAGTTCAAGAACCTATCATTGAAGAAGTTCAACCTACACCAGTAGCAGAAATTCAAACACCAACTGCAGAAGTAGTTGAAACACCTGAAATAGTAGATGAAATTCCTGTAAATGAACCGATAGAAGAAATTACAGAAGTTCCTGTTGAACAACCAATTCAACCACAAGTTGAACCTCAACATGTTGCTAACGAAGTAGAAGCAGCATTGAACGAAGTTCCTGACATTGAAGATGACGAAGAATTATCAGATGATGATTTAGATATGATTGAAGAATTGTCTAAACCTGATGAAGAAATTCAAGCAATAAATCCTGTTGAGCAACAAGTTGAACCTCAACCAGAACCAGTTCAAGAACCTCAACCACAACCTCAACAAAACGTTCAACCTCAGCCTCAAGTTCAGCCTCAACCTCAACCACAAGCTGAACATCCTGTTGATGAAGAAATTCAGAATGCACAAATGCCAAATGTTGCAACTCCTGAACCTCTTCAAACACGTGCAAATACAACACCTGTAGTACCTGATTATCCATCCAATATACCTGATGAAGACAAGGTTAAAAGTGATGTAATCCAACAAGGTGACAGAGTGATGCATCAAGAATTTGGTGAAGGTGTAGTTGAAAAAATGATTAACTACGGTGACAAATTATTATGTTCAGTAAACTTTGCAAGCGTTGGCAGAAGATTACTAAACCCTGAAATTTCAGAGATGAAAAAGATATAATCAATAAATTAATAGATACTTCGGCTAAAGCCTCAGTATGACGTTATTTTCTGCATTCTGAGCAAAGCGAAGAATCTATTATTTTAATAATTCTATACTGGATTACTTCGTCACTTCGCTTCTCGTAATAACGTAATATTACAAGTAATAAGTAAAATTCGACCTTAACGTAATGAACCACCATTGTTTTATTCTGCTCGTTGTTGAGGTGTTTAAGTGAATTTACTAGCATATTAAATATATTTGTAAATTCACGAGTTCCGAAACTCTATGCAGAATAATTACAAATGATGTGTGAATGAAGTTCAGGTCAGGAGTTTCTTTTGTTTCGTTTTCTTGTCGGTACAAGAAAATGAAAGTAACAATTGAACAAATTAAATCTAGTTTTATAGATCTTTCGCTATAATTTGTATTGTTATGTACAATTTATATTATTTCAGTCACAATAAACAACACCGTTCAAATTTGTTCGTGCCTTTGCTCCCTCTGCTCAAGATAACAAAATAGTTGTATGTCAGGCAGGCCTGACAAAAATATAAATATAAATTGTTAAATTTAAATAAACTACACATTACCAGTAGAAGAATTTCTATCATCTTCTAACTGTTTCAATTGTTTCATATCCACTTTTTCATCTTGTGAATAATTATTAATTGGAACTTCAATATCAATATTCACTTCTGCATCAACCATATCAACGTCATTCTTTGAATATTCGTGAGTCTTACCATCTTCCAATTTAACTGCAACAGTACCATTCAAGAATTTAATATAACAAACTCTACCCAAACCATCTGGTGTCATAACAGATGAACCAATCGGTGGCATACCTTTTGCAGCATTGATGTAGTTTGAATATTCATAAGTCAAACAACATAACAATCTGCCACAAGTACCAGAAATTTTTGTTGGTGAAATTGGCATACCCTGATCACGAGCCAATTTAACATTGATTGGTTCAAATTTACGTTTAAAAGTATTACAACAGAACGGTTGACCACAAGCACCAGCACCTTCCATAATTGAGGTTTCATCTCTAACACCAATATGACGTAAATCAATTCTTACACGTTTGAAAGTCTGTGTTAAATCTTTTAACAACGCTCTAAAATCAACTCTTTCCGGAGCAGTATAATAAAAAGTAATTTTTCTCTTATCAAATGTAAGTCTACATTGAGTCAAATTCATATTCAATTTATGTTTTTCAATCAAATCCTTACATTTAAAAAATGATGTTACTTCTTCTTTTTTTATATCATCCAAAGTCTGTAAATCACGTTGTGACATAACACGAACAAAATCAAATGGTTGGGGTTTATGTTTCGCTTCTTCCCATTTTTTAGCGATTTGTTCATTAACAAGAACAACTTTCATCGCCTCTTCACCTTTTTCTGTTCTTGCTAAAATCATTTGCCCGTGTTCCAATGTAATATTCTCTGGAACATTTAACGGATTAAAACTATTCTTTAAATAATATACTGCATACTTTATCATAATAACTGATTAAACCTTACTTAATAACTTTCTTCCTCTTTCAATTTTCTATTCATCAACTTAGATAAAACCTCTTGAGGAGTAATATCAGTATAAACTGCCTCATAAATAGCAGAAGATACAGGAACTTCTTCACCAAGTTTTTTAGCCAAATCACAAACAGCTTTTGAAGTTTTAACACCTTCAGCAACTGAGCCTAATTCTGCTAAAATATCATCAATTTTTTTGCCTTTGCCTAACATTGAACCAACAGTATAATTTCTAGACATAGGACTTGAACAAGTAGCAATCAAATCGCCCATGCCAGACAACCCGTATAATGTAGATGGCTTAGCACCCAATTTCACACTAATTCTAACAATTTCTGCCATACCTCTAGTAAGAAGTGAACCCATACAATTGTCACCCAAATCCATAGTATGAGCAAAACCTGAAGCGATAGCGATAACGTTTTTCAAACTTCCACCCAATTCTACACCAATAACATCATTATTTGTGTATAATCTAAATCTGTTAGGAACATTACATGCCTGTTGAACGAATTTAGCAGTTTCCATATCTTCACACGCAACAGATGCAGCAGTAGGTTTTCCTGCTAAAACTTCTTTTGCCAAAGTTGGACCAGAAAGAATTGCTAATCTTTGTTCAGGTAAAACATCTTTTATTACTTCTGACATTCTCATCAAAGTATTTAATTCTAAACCTTTAGATGCATTAACAACAATTTGTTCATTCTTGATACCTGCTTGCTTCAATTTTTCACAAACATCACGAACACCAGCAGTAGCAACAACTGACAAGATAATTTCAGCATCTTTGATTGCTTCTTGCAAGTTATCAGTAATTTTAACTGACTTGTCTAATTGAACTTCCAACGGTTTTGAACAATGCTTATTCTGGATTAAATCTTCACTCAAATCACAAGTTCTACCCCAAACACAAACTTCATCAAAATTGTCAGTTAATAACCATGCTAGAGTCAAACCCCAACATCCTGCACCTAATACAGTTAATTTCATACTTTACTATTTTCTCCTAATACTCGTCTAAGAACCCCATGATTCTTTTTCAATTCTTCATTTGCTTTGTCAAAATCAACTTTATTTTTCAAAGCAACAATTGCTGTTTTAATCCTCCAATCACATTTTGCAAGAGTTTCTTTCGCTATGTTATTATCAACTTCTGCAATCTGTGACACAATTCTAACAGCCCTATCTTTAAGTTTTTCATTTGTTGCTTTCAAATCAATCATAAAGTTTTCGTAAGTTTTACCAATTTTTATCATTGAACCAGTTGAAAGCATATTCAAAACCATTTTTTGTGCAGTACCAGCCTTTAATCTACTAGAACCAGCAATGACTTCAGGGCCAACCTCAACACAAATCAATGTTCCAACTTCTTCTGAGATTTTCGCTTTTGAGTTACAAGTTATACCAATTGTTTTACAACCAATTTCATCAGCATAAGCAAGAACACCTAACAAATATCTTGGATTACCACTTGCAGAAATAACGACTGCAACATCATCTTTTGTAAGAATTTTCGCATCTTCAAAACCAGCATCGTAATTGTCTTCTGCACCCTCAACAGCAAATCTCATTGCATCATAACCACCAGCAATAATGCCTTGAACCATATTAGGTTCAACACTAAACGTTGGAGGACATTCTGAAGCATCAAGAATACCCAATCTGCCAGAAGTGCCCGCACCAAAATAGATTAAATGTCCACCTTGTAAAAACTGTTTTGAAATAACATCAATTGCTTTTGCAATATTTTCTGATTCGTATTCAACAGCCAACGCAACAATTTTATCTTCATCATTCATCTTTTTTACGATATCAATTGTTGGCAACAAATCTATATTTTTTGTATTCTCGTTACGATATTCTGTAATAATTTCTGACATTATTAATCCTTACTTTAAAGCAGTCATCAAATTAGCCATTTCAATAGCGGCTTTTGCAGCATCAGCACCTTTGTTACCTGCTTTTGTTCCTGCTCTTTCAATTGCTTGTTCCAAATTGTCAGTTGTAAGCACTCCAAAGATAACAGGTACTTCTGTTTCTAAACTTACACTAGCAACACCTTTGCTAACCTCTGCACAAACATAATCATAATGAGATGTTGAACCTTTAATTACAGCACCCAATGTAATGATAGCATTATATTTTCCAGATTTCGCACATTTTTTAGCAATAACAGGAATTTCAAAAGCCCCAGGAACCCAAACAACATCAATAGTATCTCCTACGATGCCGTGTCTTTTTAGTTCATCTAAAGCACCTGACAACAATTTTGAGCCAATAAACTCATTAAATCTTGATATAATAATACAAAACTTTTCGCCATTTGTAGTTAATGCACCTTCGATAGTTTTCATAATTTACCTCTCCTTAGAGCTATTTTATAATATATAAGCATAATTTACAAGTAAATTATTATAACTTCATCATTAGATTATTAAACTTTTACTTTTGTATATTGAGGATTTACAGCAAGCCATCTAAATGTTTGTTCAGCGACTTCTGGCATATCAATAACATAAGTTCCACCGTATCTACCACGAGTAAATCTAAGAATACCATCTTTTGCCAAATTATTTAAAGCCTTTCTAATTGTATTAGGACTAATATCCAACATCTTTGAAAATTCATTTATAGATGGTAATTTTGAGCCAATATCATATTGTTCTGTAATTATATTTTTAATTTTATTTTGTACTTTTTGATAATGATAAAACGCTGTTTCTTGTGCAGGGGCGAAAATTGACATTTCTCTACGTGGCTCCATAACAGAATTCAAAGAAGTATTGATAATTGTAGTTCCATAAGCACCACGTCTAGGTAAAAGCATATTTTCTTTCACTAACATTTGTACTGCGTTATGAATAGTTTTCATACTAACATTAAATTCTTTTGCCAATTCATCATGAGATGGCAATTTATCACCAATACTAAAATTATCACAAATATATTGTTTCAAATCGTCTTTAACTTTATTCACTAAAGATGTTTCATTAGCATCAGCATTAAACATAAATTCAATATTTTTTACTAACAAATCCTTTTTATTGTTATATTCCAAAACACCGTCTGTAATTAAAGTTAAAATTGCACCACGAACAGTATTCAGAGTCATATTTATTTCTCTTGCCAATTGTCTTGATGCCGGCATAACATCACCAACATTCATTTCATTAGATTTAATAAAGTTTTTAATTTTTTCTTCTGCAATATCTTTTTTAGAAGTTCTTTTACGAATTTCTGATTCCATATCATTTCTATCTTTGATAATTGAACCTATACATTGTTTTGAATAAATATAATCATTATCTTCCAACATTCTTAAAACATTTTGTACAGTTCCAAGACTAACACCCAATGCATAAGCAAGTTCAGCTTTTGTAGGTAGCAAATATCCATAAGAAATTTTTTGTGTTTCTAAAGCATTATCAATCCAAGCCATTAACCAATTTGCAATAACTTGAGTTTTACCAACAGTTTTCACATCAGGCAAAGATTCTTTCAAATCTGCAATTTGTATGTGCTTCAATTCATTTTTCTTGTAATTTACATATTTCATTCGCTAACCTCTTTCACTTTAATTATGAAAATTTTATATTCATAGTGTACCATATATAAAAAAACAAACATACTATGTAAAGATGATTTTTACATTTATTTACAAGAAAATTCTTTACACTAATATATTACTCTTTACACAAATTGATTTTATTCGTACGATGCTCTATTATTGATATATGACGTTAAAATGTCATATTATCAATATATTGGAGCAATCAAATGAAAAAAATTTGCATACTAACGGATAGAGTCGATTTAACAAAAGTTTTATTAAACCGTTTCAAAGATGCTGATATAACAATCTTTTCAGACGAAATAGAAGAACTCAAAACAGATTTTGACCTATCTATTGTAATTGACTACAAATACAACATTCCAAAAGAATTGTTCAAATCAAAAGTAATAAAAGTTCACCCATCATTGCTACCTGCATTCAAAAATGATACAGCAATAAAAGATGCATACCTTGCAGGTGTAAAAGTGACTGGTGTAACTATCTGTGAATTAAACAATGACAACTCTTTTAGCAGAATAATTACACAATATCCAATACTTATTGATAATTATACACACTATGACCAACTAGAAGAACAAGTTAACGAACTTGAAGCAAAACTATTGCCACCAGTAGTTAAATCTATTCTAGAAGATAAAATATTTGATATTGTAGATTTCTTAAATGATACACCAGAACATAATTGTGGTGGTTGTGGTGGAAGTTGTGGTAATTGCAAAGGTTGCCACTAAAATATTTGACACACACAAGCATTACAAAATTAAATAATAATGTTTATGCTAAAATTAAAGAAAAGAGGGAAAATCATGGGAATTAATGAATATATTGAACATACACTACTAAAACAAGATGCTAAAAAAGAAGATTTTGAAAAACTTTATCAAGAAGCAATTGATTACAAATTTTTCGGTGTATGTGTTAACCCAGCATACGTAAAAGATGCACACGAACATCTTAAAAACACAGACGTAAAAATTGTTACAGTTATTGGTTTCCCTCTAGGTGCAACAACAACAGCAACAAAAGTTTTTGAAGCAAAAGAAGCAATCGCAAATGGTGCTGATGAAATTGATATGGTTATCAATGTTTCTAAACTTAAAGACAAAGATTATGAATACGTAGTTAATGACATCAAGCAAGTTAAACTTGCAAGTCCAAACAACAATCTAAAAGTAATTATTGAAACAGACTTGTTAACAAAAGACGAAATTAAAAAAGCTTGCGAACTATGTATTGAGGCAAAAGCAGACTTAGTAAAAACATCTACAGGTTTTGTAAAAGGTGGTGTTGGTGCTAAAGTCGAAGATGTAAAACTTATGAGTGATACAGTAAAACCACACGGATTAAAAGTTAAAGCATCTGGTGGTATCAAAAATTACGAAAAAGCTATTGCACTAGTAAAAGCAGGTGCTGACAGACTGGGAGCAAGTGCTGGTGTTGCAATAGTATCAGAAGAAAAATAAGAAATGAGGTTATAAATGTTAAGAGCAGGTATCGTAGGATTACCAAACGTTGGAAAATCAACATTGTTCAATGCTTTGACTTCATCAATGAATGCTCAAAGTGCGAACTATCCATTCTGTACAATCGAACCAAATGTTGGCGTTGTTACAGTTCCAGACGAAAGATTAGAAATTTTAGCAAAACTTTGTAAAACAAACCAAATTATACCAACAGCAATTGAATTCGTTGATATTGCAGGTTTAGTTAAGGGTGCAAGTAAAGGTGAAGGACTTGGAAACCAATTTTTACACAACATTAGAGAAGTTGATGCAATTATCCAAGTTGTAAGATGTTTTGATGACGAAAACACAGTTCACGTCGCCGGTAAAGTTGATCCTATTAGTGATATTGAAGTAATCAACACAGAACTTATACTTGCAGACTTAGCATCTATTGAAAAAAGACAAGCGAGAATTTTGAAACAAGTAAAATCAGGCGACAAAGCAGCCGTTCTAGAAGATGGTGTTTTAAAGAAACTTACTGAATTACTTTCAGAAGGTTCTTTCATCAATCCTGAAAACTACTTCAACGAAGATGAACTAGAAGTAATTAAAATGATGAACTTAATGTCAGTTAAACCTGTTATCTATTGTGCAAACGTATCAGAAACAGATTTGAAAGACGGAAACAACTATACAAAACTTGTTGGTGAATATGCATCAAAACATAATGCACAAATGGTTATCATTTCTGCAAAGATTGAAGAAGAACTTGTTGCACTTGGCAAAGATGAAGCAAAAGAATATTTAGCAGATTTAGGTGTTGAAGATAGTGGTATCGACAAAATGATTAAATCAGTATATAGCCTATTAAAACTTTTAACATTCATCACTGCTGGAGAAAAAGAAGTTCGTGCTTGGACGGTTAAAGAAGGTACAAAAGCACCTCAAGCAGCAGGTGTAATCCACACAGATTTTGAAAAAGGATTCATCAGAGCAGAAATCACACCATACAAAGACTTCGCAGAACTTGGCTCTTATGCAGCCTGCAAAGAAAAAGGTGTAACTAGATTAGAAGGTAAAGAATATGTGGTTCAAGACGGTGACCTTGTTCACTTTAGATTTGCTACATAATTCAAAATCACAGATTAAAAAAATAGTCGGTTGTATTTATTAATATGACCGACTATTTTTATTATATATTTTATTAAATCTTTATTATTAAAACCTATCTATATCTATAACTACCAACTTTACTACCACTCTTGTTATAATGTGTTACACCAGTCGATGTTCTTCTATAAGAGCCTGTTTTTTGACCATATTTGTTATAATGAGTTGTTACACCTGATGAATTTGTTCTATATGAACCTGTCTTTGTTCCATATTTGTCATAAGTGTTATACCCACTTGATGTTTTTCTTGCAGTACCGGTTTTTGTACCGTATTTATCATAAGTAGTATAACCACTAGATGTTTTTCGAATAGTACCAGTTTTTGTACCATATCGGTCGTAAGATGTTGTCGTTGAACCATTAGTTCTATAAGAACCAACTTTTTGACCATACTTGTTGTATGAAGTCGTTGAAGAATACGCAAATGCCAAACTTGATGACACAACCAATACAAATAATGATAATAATATTTTTTTCATAATTCACCTCACGTGAATTATATCACTTTTTTCATAAAACGATAAGTAAAATGTAAAATTATATTCATAAAACTAAATAAACTAGCAAAAAATATTTTTAGATTTTTTCAATAAACAGGATAATTTTTAAGGAGAAAATATGAATACAATCATCAGTACAAACAGAAGTGTACAAAATTTTAACGGTAAACTTAACTTAAAAGGTAGCACTCCAAGTTATTTGAGAGATGTTGTTGACTACAAAAATTATGTAGCACACAATAAAAAGAAAGACTCTCCTGAACTTCAAAAAGATTTAAAACAATTCTACAACACTTTAAAATTTATCAAAAATAATAAAGAAGAAAAAGAATTAGAAGTACGTGCATTATGTAAAGGATTGCCAAGTATCACACCACTAAATTGGGAAGTAGGTTATGGCGATTTCCATAAAACAAGAAAATATCAAGGGAAATGTGATCCAATAAAAAACACCATAAAATATGTTATAGAAATCGGCAAACAAGCATTTGGTGAAAAGAAATTAAACAAACCAATTAGTGACTTAGAAAAACATAGAATTTCACAAGAAATTGTTGATATTGCAGAAAAGAAATAATCATAAAAAAGAGGAACTAAATTAGTTCCTCTTTTTTATCCAAGCCCCAAATCCATAATTTTACTTTTAATTGAATTATTCTTAATTAAATTTATTAAAGATACATTTTTTGATAAACAAATTTAAGTTAAATCAAAACTTATTTTCTAGTCAATGCTGAACCAACAATATTACGATATATATCATACTGCCTATGATATTCATTTTCTGCAGCATCACCGACTTTAAAAGCTTCTTGTTCTAACAAATTGTTACGATAGCCCTCATAACCTTTCTTTTTGTCTTTTTTATAACTTTTCATCGCATCATAATATTTATCAGCAGCTTTTTGTTTATTCTTTGATAATTGAATTGGTTTACCATTCAAAGAAGTTTTATTTATTGATTCTTGAATTTTTTTGTTGCTAGCACCCATTTTTTTCATAAGATTTTGAGTTAATTTAATTACAAACAATTCATTTTGTTTGCAATGTTTCAATTCATGATTTAAAACATTAACCAAGCTAGGATTATCATACAATTTTCGTTCTTCAATAAATACTTTATCTAATTTCGCAGCACCATCAACATTTGGAGGCAACTTTTTCACAAATTTAATTTTTGGTTTACTAGTTTTAAAATTATTAGATTTAATTACATCAGGCAAAATTGCATTGAAGAAATCTTTACCTTTCAAATTAAATTTATACAAATATGGTAATCTGTTTAATTTATATTTTTCTGAACCAGTCAAACAATTACTATCAATTTTTCCATCAACAATTGTTCCATCAGCACTTGATGTACAACCTAATTCTACATAGTTTGCATCTTTGCCGACGCCATATAATTCAATATGATTATATTTCTTTATATCACCTTGTATTTCTGTGGTATCTTTAAACCTATTATAATTACCATAAGGTACCATTTCAAAATTCTCAGTTTTTTGTAAATTTTTACCATTATAATAATTTCTATTTACAGTAACATAATCATTTAAATTATACTCACCGACCATTTTTGACGTCGTTTTAGAATCTTTATCATACGTCGTTCTTACTCTTTTGATTAAATTTCCATCTTCATCTTTATAAGAAACAATTTTAGTTGATTTTTTACCAAAATCACTCTCTACACAAACTGTATCAACAGTTTTTGCACCATTTTTAATATTCTTCAAATCATAAAAGGGAACAGCAACACCTTTTTTAGAAGAAACTAACCTTGCACCACCTTTATTAAATTCAGGTAATTTCTTTTCTACAACGCCAATTTTAGAACTAAATGTTCTTATTGCTGAATTAATATTCATAAATATAACCTTTTGTAATTACACACCTATAATTTACATAAGTATATTTATTTTCAATAATTGATTAAAAACACTAATTACTTAACATTATATTTACAATAACAGAAAGAAAAACACGAAATTTTAAACAATAAAAAAGACGATAATTAAATTATCGTCTTTTTTATATGGGCCGCAGTGGACTCGAACCACCGACCTCACCCTTATCAGGGGTGCGCTCTAACCACCTGAGCTAGCAGCCCTCACGGTCTATCGAAATTCTCGGCTATTTATTCCAAATTCTCTCGACATCATCTAATCTAACATAGACAATTTTTAAAATCAAGTTCTTTGTACTATAATTTTTATAAAATTTATTATTACATTGGAGTCAAATCGTATGAAAGCCTTGAAATCACTAAGATTACACATATCTTTTTTCGGTAGAACAAATGTCGGAAAATCTTCACTATTAAACGCAATTACTAACCAACAAGTATCTATCGTATCTGACACAAAAGGTACAACAACCGATGTTGTAGAAAAATCATGCGAATTATTCCCAATCGGGGCAGTAACTTTTCTTGATACAGCCGGAATTGATGACTCAACGAACCTATCAGAATTAAGAATAGAAAAAACTATGAAAGTTCTAAATAGAACAGATATAGCAGTTCTTATTACAACGTCTCAAGGTTTTTCAGATTATGAAACAAATCTAATCAACAAATTTAACGAATTAGAAATTCCTTATATTGTCATTATTAATAAATCTGATATTGAAAAAATTTCTGAACAAAAATTAGAAGAAATCAAAAATTACACCAAAAATATTTACAAAATGTCAGCAACAAATGACAAAAACATAACAGACAACTTTGTTTCAGCATTAGTAAAAATTGTACCAGATGAATTTGTTAATCCACCATCTATTCTTGGTGACAAAGTCGAAAAATCTGACGTGGTAATCCTTGTAACGCCAATTGATAAAGAAGCACCAAAAGGAAGATTAATATTACCGGAAGTTCAAACAATTCGAGATTTGTTAGACAATGATTGTATCTCAGTAGTTGTTCAACAAAACAATTTAGAGCATGCCATCAATCTCTTAAAAACAAAACCAAAACTTGTTGTAACAGATTCACAAGCCTTTAAAGAAGTTAATTCTATAGTACCTAATGATATTGATTTAACATCTTTTTCTATTCTTTTTGCTAGATTAAAAGGTGATTTACACACTTTTATAAATGGTGCAAATAAAATAAGTTCACTAAAACCACATGACAAAGTACTTATTCTTGAAAGTTGTTCTCATCATGCCATTGATGATGACATTGCAAGAGTAAAAATTCCAAAATTATTAACAAAAAAACTAGGATTTGAACTAAATTTTGAATACAAATCAGGGCATGACTTTCCTAATATTACCCCATATAAATTAATAATACATTGTGGAGCATGCATGACAAATAGAAAAGAAGTGCTTTCTAGAATACTAATTGCAAACAAACACAATGTACCTATCACAAACTACGGTATAGTTATATCCTACTGTTTAGGCATTCTTGATAGAGCAACTGCAATATTTTAATATGAATAATTGTAAACTTAACACTTGTAGAACATCAAAAAATAGTATATAATAAGCCTACGTGTTCAATCAAAAAACCGAATAGGGGTGTGATTTAAATTTATATTTTTGTAAAGATACAAAAGTTTTTTGTTACAAAGTGGCAATTTTTATTTTTGTAGAGACTTTTTTAAAGAGTACAGGTGTATAGTTAGGTAATATAATATTATAATTTAATGGAAGGTATTCATTTTGCAAATCAACTCAGTAGGTACTAGTAGCAATTTATATAACAACAAACAAGCAAAGAACAATAAAAAAGCAAATACAAACTTTAAAGGTTTGATGGATGTTCCAGGTGCTTTAATGCAAGGTCTTGAAAGTACTGGTTTCATTGGTTCTTTTCTTGTACAAGATACACTTGGTATGACTGTTCCAAGAACTCGTGAAGGTTTATACCGTGATGTACCTGAAGAAAAGAAGAAAAACTTCAAAGATTTAAACTTCAAAGAAGGTGCAGAAGTATTAATTAGAGAAGCATTATCTGGTCCACTTATGATGTTCACTCCTGTTGCTGTTCTTCTTCTTGGTAAGAAATTCATTGGTAAATCTACATTTACAAATTCAGCAATGATTAAACGTTTAGGTCACACTCTTACTGAAACAGTAAAAGGTGGCAAACATGCTTCTACAAAAGAATTAAAAACTGATTTCTATAAACGTAACATTACAAAAATGGTTCAAAACACAACAAATGCAGCAGACAAAACAGCAGAAGCAGCATTCGTTGATAACGCAGTAAGTTCTGTAAATAGATTAGATGAAATCGCAGAACAACTTAAAGACAAATCATTAACAAGAAAAGCTAAGAAAGCTCTTAAGAAAGAACAAGCACAAACTGAATCAAATATCGTTAGCATGTTCAATGATTTCCACCAAACACATAACAATGATTATGCAATGGTAAATAAAGTTAAATTTGACAAAGACGGTGCATTCTCTACTCAAAAATCTATTCAAGGTATGAGAGATTACATCGCTGATGCTACAAATGGCAAAAATATTTCTGATATCACAGAAGAAACTTCTAACAAATTACAAAAGAAATCATTAATCACTCGTGGTATCGTAAACGCTCTTGCAGCAGCATCTACTATTGGTTCAGTATCAATTGTTCCAATGTTGTACAAACTTGTTAACCCAGTTCCTCCAGGAGCATTAAACAATGCTCAACCTGCAGGACAAGATAAAAATCAAGTAGCAAATGAACCTAAAGCCCAACCAGAAAACAAACCTGCTAACAAAGATGGCAAAGTTGCATTTACTGGTAAATTAGATTCATTAGCTAGACATTTTGAATTCAATGGTAACCAATTAACTCCAGCACTTATGACAACATTAGCAGCTGGTGGCTTGATTGCACCACGTGTTAATACAGCAGTTAAACGTGCTCCAGAAGATCCTGTTACTAAGAAAAAAGATTATTCAGAAGTTCCAGAAGTTCTAACAAGAGATATTGTTTCAACTGGTGCTGTTACATTCGGTGTTCCAATGTTATCAAAAGCAATCGTAAGCAGTTACGAAGGAGCATCTGGTTTCATTCTTCAAAATAGACCAGAAAAACCTATGTCAACATTCAAGAAAGTATTAGACAAAATGAACCCATTTAGTTCTTATGCTCCATACTCATTAAGTGACTTAGGTGGTATTTATGGTGACTTAAACTCACCTAAAAAATTAAATACATTCTCTCAATTCGTTGATAATAACAATGGTAGCCTTGCAAAAATCTTCAACACAGTTGAAGGTGGCAAAGAAATCTTCAACGAACATGGTTTAGATTTGAAAGAATTAGCAAAACAAAAAGACAGAAAAGCTGCAAACAAAACTATTATGGATGCAATGCAAAATTCTGAATTCACAGACAAATTATTAGCAGCAATCAAACCTAAAAAAGCAGGTGGTGCTAACAATATCCTTAAACGTGCTCGTTCACTTAACTCAATGACAACAGCAGTTACAACTTTATTCTTAGTTCCTGCATTCTTAGGTATGGTATTACCAAAAGCAGTTTATGGATTGACGGCAAGACGTCGTCAAAAAAGATTGGCAGAAGAAAAAATTGATGAACAAATCGCTAATAATCAAAATGTTCAACAACAAAACAATCAACCAGTTGCAACTCAACAAACAACAACTGCTGATGCAACACAAAAGATTGATTATACAAAACTAAAACAAGTTGACAATAGCAAAACTTTCGGACAACTTAAACATTCATAGAAATGTTATAAATATACACAAAAACAACTGCTCATGTTATTTGAGCAGTTGTTTTGTTAATACACTTCTATCAAACTTTGTTTTATAATTATCAACATTTAAATTCAAGCGTTTTGCAATATAGAACAATTGTTCCATCAAATTAACATCAGATTGGCAATTTGTATGTTCAATCATATCATCAAACTTAGATACCACTCTTGTATAGAATAGATTTTGTGCTTCTGAAATATCAGCATTAATCTCTAATTTTTCAATAGTATCTAACAATTCATGAGTAACATCAGCCTGTTGGTATTCCATACTATAAACAAGTCTATTGATATTTTGAGCAACTTTTTTACTAAATATCTTACTTGTTAAAGTTTTATCTAATGTTATACCAATTCTTTTAGCTTCAAAATTTATATCACTTGCAGACTGGATTATATCCTCATCAATAAATCCATTTGAACCGGTAAATAATTCATTGAATTGTCTAGTTAAAGTGTATTGAGCAGCAATCTTAAATTCGTTTGGAATATCCAAACCTAACGCTTGCAAGTGCAATACAGAACTTTTGCCCTCGTTATAAGTATCTTCATAAGTTTTTGCAAACTCATCTAAACGTTCACGCATCAATATTTGAAGAATCTTACGACGTTCTTCAATAAATATATCTTTTAATGTAAAATATTCTTTACCGAAATATCCATCTAATGTTCTTATAATTTCAGTCAATGGATTAACCATAAATGTTCTGATAAGTTCCTTTTGCATTTCTGGATATTCTTCATCGTATTCTTTTATCGCACAATGGAAATCACCACCAGTATATTGTAACAACGCAAACATCAAATTATGTCTTTCTAATGTTACCTTAGATTGTACTTCTACATGACCAACGACAAAGTGTGAATCACCCTTTTGAACTTTTTTGTATGATTTCTTTGTTATTGTATAGCAATAAACATCTTCTTCTTCATCTACTTCTTCATACAAAGAAGATACAGCCCACAAACTAACAATTTGTTTTTCTGTAATTACAGATGGTTTAACAAATCTTTCATAAATGTCTTTACCATTACCAATCTCTTTGTAATTACTTTGAGCCTCAGATAAAATTTCTAAATATTTAGTTTCAAAATCTTCATCTGTAAAATCTTGTGCAAGTTGAATTACTCTTGCTGCATATTTCATAATCTGAACAGTTTCAATACCAGAAATTTCGCAGAAGAACCAACCACAACTTGTGTACATAAGCATTGCTTGACGTTGCATTTCCAACAACTTCATTGCATTAACTTTATCTTCTTCACTCAAATCAGGTAAGAAATATTCTTTTTGGAATTTCTTAACATTAGTAATACTTCTATCAAGAATTACATCAATATAATTGTATCTTGCAGATAAAAAGTCTTTAAAATACTTTTGTCCATATTCTTTAAACAATGGAGTTACGCTATCACGAAGATAATCCATAGCATCTCTCAAAGGTCTTCTCCATTTTTGATTCCAACCAGCGTGACCACCTGTAGAGCATCCACAATCTTCACACCATCTGCCAACACCGTGAGAACAACTCCAAGATGAAACATCTTTTATTTGAACTTGCCAATCACTACGATATTTATCAAGATATTCAGCATAATTTGTAACAGTAAATCCAGAATCTTTAACTTTCATAGCCATTACAAATGCTAATGCCATATCACCAAATTTCGTATGGTGACCATAACTTTCACCATCTGTTGCAATATTAACTAATTGTGGATAATTTCTATCGTAAGAAATACCATCTTGTAAACGTTTCAAGAACTTGTTTCCATCAGTCAACAATTCATCAAAAGCAACTGATTTAGAAATAGCACCATCATAGAAGAATAAATCAATAAACTTTCCAGGTGCAGATTTAATATAATATCTGTAAGAACGAGCAGGATCAATATTACCCCAGCTAACGTCTTGCCAATTATTTTCATCAATCTTTTTAACACATTTTGCTTGGAATGGTGACAAAATAGTAAACTTGATGCCATTTTCTTCTAAAACACGTAATGTATCATCATCAACAGCAGTTTCAGCCAACCACATACCTTCTGGCTTACGTCCAAAACGATATTCAAAATCCTTGATACCCCATTTTACTTGAGTTTGTTTATCAAGTTCATTTGCTAATGGCATAATCATGTGATTATAAACTTGTGCAATAGCATTGCCGTGTCCATTATGCTCTTCTACACTCTTAATATCTGCCTTGATAATTCTTTCATAAGCAGTAGGTGCAAATTCTTCCATCCAAGATAATAATGTAGGACCAAAGTTAAAACTCATATACTCATAGTTATTAACAATACTAATAACTTCATTTTTATGATTAACAACCTTAGAAACAGAATTTGGTGCATAGCACTCATTGTTAACTCTTTCATTCCAATCGTGACATGGCAAAGCACTAGGCTGTAATTCAATCGCTTCTAACCAAGGATTTTCTCTCGGAGGTTGATAGAAATGCCCATGTATTGCTAAAAACACGTCCTTTTTATTATCTGCCATTATTATCTCCAAACAAATTATTTAACTTTTTCTAACTTTTCTACATCAACCCAAGGGTCATTAAGTGCAGATGAAAATACTGTACCTGTGAATTGTACTTTGTCGCCTTCTTTTAAATCAATAAGTTTTTCAGCATCTGTACGTTTCAAGAACAATTTCATTTCTGATAATGGAATATTTTTATCAGTATCAGGTCTTAAAATCAAGAATGAAATATATGTTTCTGAACTTTTGAATGCTGGTTTGTAATCAAGACCTAAAGTTGCGAACTTATCAAATCTTGCAGTAGCATTGATTTTTTTACCAACGTACAAATGAGGTTTTTTAACAACATCTAATGTATTAACCAAATTGGCTAATGGTACTGTATGAGTAGCACTTGTTTCTGTTTTTGCTTGTTCAGCAGTTGGAGTATCTACAACTACAGGTTTTGTCTTTGCAGGTGGTGCAGTTGTTGTCGCTGCAACCATTGATGCTGTATTATTAAAATTAACTGTCTTAAATTCTTTTGCACATACACTTATTCCCATTATAGAAACAAGCAATAATAATATACTTAATTGTTTTTTCATTATTCTCTCCTATCCACTATATTTTATCATAATTCATACAAATTGTAACTACCCATAATTAAAACATACGGACGATTATATTTAAAATATGTTATAATATGAAAAGTAATAGGACTTATTAGACAGTTTGATTAGGAGTTGACAATGGAAGAAAATAAAAATATTGAGAATGATAATAAAACAACTAAATTTGAGATAGATTGGGGGGCTTGTTGTTATATAATTACTTTTATATTTTTTATTATTGTAATAAGTAACGAAAATCTTCTAAATAGAATAATGTCAATTTTTGAAAAGAAAGATTATCAACCCGTAGTATTAAATAATGAATTGTACGCTTTTAATAAAAAGAATGGAAAAACATATAAATTAGTGACAATAAATAATAAAATGGATAAGTGTGAATATTCATATTATAAATATGTCGCAAAACCTAAAGGCAAAAGAAATATTACAAAAAGAGATGATGATTCATTGGATATTAGAACAAATGAAAGATATTTTTAACGGGATATAAGGTTATAAAATGTTCATAAGTTTAATTATAGCAGTTATATTAAATATAATTACTCAACGTACACATAAAAAATGGATAAAAGATTTTAAAAATAAATATAAAAATTTCAATGAGTATGATATTATACCTCGTTATATTATTTCGCAATGGATAATTACAATAGTATTTTTATTTATAGATAATGTAAGACTATTTATTATAATTTATTTGGTTAATTATATGTATTCTCGCATATTAAGTTGGTTAAGTATAATTGAGTGCAAGATTGATAGTATAAATTCAGAAATTTATAATAAAAAAGTAGTTAGAGAATAGGAGTAAGTAAAGTATGAGAAAAATTTTAATATTTATTTTTTGTATTTTTATTTGTTCTAATAGTGTAATTGCTAAAAACAAAAAAATAAATAATATTCAACAATTACCACAGCCATTATTCTCATACGGTTCAAAAGAATATACTTCTTCGATTAGTGATAGATTAGAATGTGCGAAAATATATTATAATATGAAAGATTATAACGAATGCATTCTCAAATGTTTAGGAATACTATGTGAAGAAAAAATTACACCCAAGCAAAAATATGAGATAGAGATATTGTTAAAAAATTCTCATTATAATCTTGGTAATTATTATGATTCAATTAAATACGCAAATAATATAATAAATAATTATCCTAATATCTGGAGAAATGAGAAATACAGGGCTTGGGTAACACTTTTTGAATCTTATTCAAAATTGAATAATATTAAAATGGCAAAAGATATTGCATATAAAATAGCGGTTAAATATAAAGATGAAAATTATTATATAAAATGTGCTGAATTTTCAACAAATTACTCAGACAGAATTAAATATTACAATGTTGCTAAAAATATATGCATACAAAAAAAGAAATCAAATTATATATCTTACTTAAATTCTAAAATAAAAGAAACACAAGAATTAGAAAGACAAAGAATAGTAAATATAAGACAAGAAGAAAAAAATATGAAACAGGAAGAACAAGCAAAATATAAACAAGTAAAAAACAAAAATAAATATTATTATATTGATGATAGATATTATACTGATTTATATTTAATGAACATAATGATTGAATTACAGAATATAAACTCAACGTTAATGTTTATGCAATAGAAACTAGTTGTAAGTCAGGCTCCGCCTGACAAAGATATAATTTGTTAAATTTTAATGCCTCATTTATTCTTGAATTATTTGACTAGTCGCAAAAGTGTGGTTTTGCGAAATCCCGAATAATCCAAGACAGCGAAACGACGAAGTATCTATTTGAATTATTAATATTATTCTGGACTGCTTCGTCGTTCATTTCATTCACTTCTTGCAGTGACGGTAAGTAAAATATAACAAATATCACGTAACTAAAAATCGGCAATAGCGGAATGAACCGAGAATGTTAATGAAACATAATGTCGAACTGTTTGAGTGATTTTGAAACATTAAAAATATACAAAATCACGAGTTGTGAGACTCAATTGTTGAATTATACAATTCTCGTGTGAACGGAAGCGTCGCCGAGAGTTTCTTTTGTTTCGTTTTCTTGTCGGCACAAGAAAATGAAAGTA
>JBNMJS010000024.1:0-21674 GCA_050873965.1 Cyanobacteriota bacterium
GCTACAAGAGTAGGTTTTACATAGTTATTATCAGTTATTAACACTATACTATAAGCCATTATTCACCTCTCTTAAAAGAAGTTTTAATTTTTTATACGATTTTATTTGGTTTTTAATACGCTCATAATTCGTACGTGCTATAACTTTATCTTTTTTAGATGACAACGAATATTTTAATTGAGCAACCAATTTTGAAAAACGTGTCGGACAACCTTTTTTTAATATCTTTTCAAGTTTCTCTTGTTCAAACGGATACTCAACAAAAGATACACCCAGTTTTAGAATTCTTTTATTTTCTTTTTCTTTTTTCCAAACATATATAGAATGCAAAAGTTCTGCAAGATAGCCCAACGAACGTTTTCCATTTATTGTATATTCACTGAAGTCTATCTGTTTTTCTAACTTAAATAAAACATCGAATAAAAATTCACAGTACTCAAAAAACAATTCTTTTTTCATAATAAACATTTGATACATTGTTTTTCTATATCCGTTTATATTTTCTTGAATAACGTCAGTATATTCAGGATAGTTTTCTTTTATAATATTCAGCATCAAATCAAAATCTTTGACATCTGTACCTAAAATAGTTTCATCATAATCCTCTCTTAGATTTCTATTTCTTACTAAATCAAGTCGTGCATCACGTGAAACTATCAAATCATTATTCATACAAGCATTTTTGATATTTTCTTTAGTTAAACCAATTCTTTTTATATATTCATCAGTAATAAAATTATGCTTAATAAACTGAAGACCTGCTTCCCAATTCCCTTTATTAACAGAGTCAAAATATTCGTTATCAAATACAAAATGTCTGCGATAATGCATTAAACCAACATATTCAGGATTGCCGATTTTATCATAATTTTTCCATACCCAATATAATGCCGAACACTCTGAATAATATCTGTTTCTGGCAGAAATATTTTCTCCGCTATCATCACCTATAGTATTATTTAATAACCAGTTATAATCATCATTGTTGATTTTTCCATCCTTGGATAAATCATTAGCTATTGCACGACCGGCATGAATAGGCACAAAATATTCATCGCCAAATAATTTATACGGAATATGTGTAACTACAAATATTTTAATATTATCATCCATTTACACATACTCCCTACACGATAATATTGGTAATAACCCAAACAAAGAATATATTTTTGTTGCCCTGTATTGATATATTTTAAGTATTTTTAGTCCAAATAAAAAATATTCTCGTTTACATAATAATTCATCACGCAAACGCAGTTTTACATTATATTTGTAGCATTTACCTATCAAATGTTTTTTTGCATACAATTTATCAGCACGACATTTATCTGATGGGTTTTTAACAAGTGAACCTGCATTATTCCAATAATGATAATAAAGGTTTGGAACAACAACTAATCTTCCGAGAGCTTCCACCACATCCGGAGTATAAATTATATCTTCATATACAAGTCCTTTAATAAATTTAATGTTGGAATTTAATAGTTTTTCACGGTTATATATTTTGTTCCAAATATAACAGTGTTCCGGAATATGTGCCAATTCAAATTTTTCTTTTGTAGATGTTGCAACTTGTTCTTTTTTGTATTCAATTAAAATTTTCTTTTTCTTTTCGTTTTCTCGAATTACACTTGAACAAGCAATATCTGCATTATTTTTTATTGCAGAAGTGTATAATTTTTCATAGAAATCTTTTTCTATAAAATCATCACTATCAACAAAACCAACAAATTCACCTGTTGCTTTTTTTATTCCAACATTTCTAGTTTCACTAATACCTGCGTTTGATTGTGTAATAATAGTTATTCTGTCATCTTTTTCTGCATATTTCGCTAAAATATCTGCAGAATTGTCTGTTGAACCATCGTTTACACAAATGATTTCTAAATCCTCTAATGTTTGTGCAACAAGACTATCCAAACATCTCGCTAGATATTTTTCTACATTATATACAGGTACTATCACACTTACTTTTGGCATCTCTTTTCCTTGTTTTTTTTATTTAATTGTCATTCCGAACTTGTTTCGGAATCTATTCTTTTGTCAAGCAGAGCCTGATTTACGTTTTTCTCCACACAGATGCTGAAACGAGTTCAGCATGACGTTATGATTATTTAATTGTCAAGTTGTCACAGGTTCCATTGTCTTTAGAAACGACAATACAGCCTGCTGTTGTGTATTGTTGAATTTCTCCAACAACTTCAATATTTCATACATTGTTGATGAAATATTTTGGCTATCTTTCAGTTTTAATCTTGATATATCAATATCGAACATCTCAACTAAACTGAAAAATGTTTGCAAACTTGGTGTATATTCGCCTCGTTCAATTCTTGAATAATGTTGTGTTGAAACTCCCACACGTTCAGCAACATCAGATTGTTTCAATCCCTTTTCTACCCTTAAACTTTTTAGTAAACTCCCCAAATTTTTAAGATTTAAATTATCCATTACAAAAATTCCGATACTTTAATCCCCAAATTGTGCATGACATTACAAATGTAATCACGTCATGATTATATATTATATAAAAATAATTATCAAGTTTTGTTTATAAATTGTTCATAACCTTGTAGTATTTTATTTGAAAGTATTATTTTATGAATAACATTAAACATTTATTAGGCGAAAATATTAAACGCATACGCAGAAGGCAGCACATAACACAAGAAAACCTAGCAGAACTTGTAGATAGAAGTAAAAATCACATTTCAAAAATTGAACAAGGGCTTACAAATCCCCCATTAGATTTATTGATAGAGATTGCTAATGCACTAAATGTATCAATGAATGAATTGTTTAATTTTTCCTATTTTGATAACACTATCACTACTGAAAGAATGAAAAATACCTTATGCACAATTCAAAATAAAAAAAATTTAGAACTAATTTACAAAATTTATAGCCTTATCGATAATTACGAAAACGACTAGAATCCTAATACAAACAATTAGCCTTAATTTCAGTAATGGTGTATATTTCACACTATTAAGTTATGTAATTAATTATTATAAACCTATTGTATTTTTTAGAAAAAAATGTACAATGAAAGTAGAAAGACTCATTATTCACGAGTGAACTGCATTACTAATATATATAACAAAATTAAATAGAAATGGCTTCAGTGAAAGGAGTTCTAATGGGTATTATTAAATACGTTATTCATTGCATTCTTGCATATTTTGAAAAGATTGGAACGAATAATTCAAAAGTTATTACATACTAAGTATTATGGTTTTTAGTGTTTATCACATACTGCACTTATCCGATTTTACGCAGGAATCGGCTTAGGTGTGGTATTATTTTTTTTAAGAATATATATTGTCATTTGTGACAGATGACAAAACTCTGCCATACAAAGACTTCAGCCAAAGTATCTTTTGCGACTAGCCAAATAATTCAAGAAGCAATGAGGCATTATATTTAATATATTTAACGAATAAAGTAATTTTATTATTAAAATTAAACTTCATTCAAATCTCTATCAATCTCGCTAACCTTACCAGTATTATGGTCAAAGTGGCATTTTGCAATATACAATTCACCTTTTTCAACTGCATCTTTAATAATACTTGAATGTTCCATCAAATAATCCTCAACCCAAACAGTATGTTGTCTAGCAAACTTGTTATTACAATCAACTTTACCCTTACCATCAATTACAGGGTAAACACATTTTAAAATTGATTGAAAATGTTCTGTAACTTCTGGATAATGCTCATTTGCGTAAGTCATAACACCACAATCATCATGACCTAATAATATTAATAGAGGCACATGTAATTTTTTTACAGCATATTCAATACTTTCTCTAACATTAGGACCAACAGCAATACCGGCAACACGAACAACAAACAATTCACCGATACCACAATCAAAAATAATTTCAGGAACAACACGAGAATCAGAACAACTCAACACACAAGCATAAGGTTCTTGATACAATGCCAACTTTTGCAATGTTGATAAACACATGTTTTTAGCAGTTGGCGTTCCATTCATAAAATTTTTATTACCATCAAGTAATTTTGCTAATTCTTTTGCTGCTCTTTCTGAAATTTTTGCCATATTAATATATTCCTTTTAAACTATTAAAAACTCGTCACACATTATAACATATTTTGTTTGAACATGTTATAATATGTGCGATAAATTATACAAAGGAATTAAGAAAGGAATAATATAATGAAATTTCAAGAAATAAAAAATAATGTATTTTATTGTGGCTTGAACGATGAAGACAGAGTGATTTTTGATGAATTGATCCCTCTAGAACACGGTACGAGTTATAACTCATATTTAGTAATTGGTTCAGAAAAAACTGCAATCATTGATACAATGTACCCACCAAAAAGTGATGAATATTTGAAAAACCTTGATGAAAATGGTGTCACAAAGGTTGATTATTTAATCGCAAATCACGGTGAACAAGACCACTCAGGTACATTACCAAAATTAATTGAAAAATATCCTGAAGCAAAAGTTGTTACAAATCCAACTTGCAAAACTAATCTAATGGAAATGTTATTTATTCCAGAAGATAGAATTATGACAATCAAAAACGAAGAAGAATTGTCATTAGGCGATAAAACTTTAAAATTCATCTTCGCACCAAATGTACATTGGCCAGATACAATGTTCACATTAATTAAGGAAGATAACCTATTATGCACATGTGACTTTTTAGGTTCTCACTACACATTTGATGATGTATTTGCAGTACCATCTGAAGAACTTGAAAAGAGTGCAAAACGCTATTATGCAGAAATTATGATGCCATTCAGAGTTATGTGCAAAAAATATACTAAAATGATTAAAGATATGAATGTTGATATGATATTACCTAGTCATGGTCCAGTACACAAAAATCCTGATTATATTCTTGATTTGTACACAGATTGGACATCTGATTTAGGTAAAAACTTAGTATTATTACCTTACGTTTCAATGTATGGTAGCACAGAAGATATGATTGATTACTTAAAATCAGAACTTGCAAAACACGGTATTGAATCAATCAAACACGATATTATCACTGATGATTTAGGTGACTTAGCAATGGCACTTGTTGATGGTACAACAATAGTTTTAGGCACATCAATGGTAGTTGCAGGTCCTCACCCAGCATCTGTAAATATTGCATATATTGCAAGTATTTTAAAACCAAAAGCAAAATTCGCTTCATTCGTAGGTTCTTACGGTTGGGGTGGAAACTTGTTTGGAGTTTTGGGTGATATCTTGGCTAAATTAAGACTTGATGTAATTGAACCAGTAATGGTTAAAGGAAAACCTACAACTGATGATTTCAAAAAACTTGATGATATGGTACAATCAATCGTAGAAAAACACAAATCATTAGGACTTTTATAAAAAGGAGATAAATATGAGAGTAAACAGTGTATCTTTTACTGGTACATCGTCAAAATCACCATTAAGCGAAGGTAGAAAGCAATTTGAACAATTGTCTGAAACTCAACGAGCAGGACTTATTGGTGTTGAAAAGTTCAGACAAAAATTTAACAGTACTTCTGAACATTATCTTCCTGTAAAAGATACACCACTTGCTCAATATGTTAAATACAAAGTTTGCATTGAAAATGCAATGAAAAAAACTCTTGAAAAATTCAAATGGCCTAAATAGTTTTAATTTATACTGGAATTAAAAAGGCTATTGCAAATAAAATCGTAAAAAATATGGTACCTAATATTGAAAAAATCATAAATATTATGTGCCATATATTTTTTTCGTAATGTTTTATATACAAATATATGCCATAAATATATGACAAATAAGTCATTATACCCATAAAAATAGTGAAATTAATTAAATATAACAATTTTACGTACATCAACAAATCTCCTTAAATTAAGTATAAATACCATATAAAATATCAAGATTCCCTTAATGTCTAAACCAGTTCACTAGTATTCTTTGACAAGTATTTTTTATGCTATAATTTTGCTAGGAATGAGTATAAAGTTATCAAGAAATCAAATAATAACAATTGCATTAACAACGTTGGTAGTTGCCGTTGTTGGTATGTTTTTATGTATTTATTTATGGCTTTTGCCAAAATTAGTAGAATCAACAAAAGTTCATCAACAAGTTAATAATGCATTATACAAATATACCGGTGCAAATTACGTTATAGTTAATCCTAAACTTAAAACGGGATTTTCTACAAATATTGCATTTAGTACAGATGAATTTCAATTGTTAAAAAAGAATGATAAATTAATATATGTCAAAAATATTAATACAAAATTTTCTTTTGCAGATATTTTTATAAAAAAATTAAATGTAAAAGTACTTGGTGCTGATGATATTTTCGTTGATGTAAATAAGGTATTATCTATAGTTCCAAAAACAGAACAAAAAGAAACTAAATCTGATTGGAGATTTGATTTTTTAAGTTCTTTAATGTATGTAAAACGAATTAAAATATTATTCAACGACGGTAAAGGTACATATTTTGATATTAACGCTAAAAACTTACAAATTGATCATACTAAAAAACGTTGCAAATATGTTCACTATGACATTGCTGCAAAAATGACAAAAGGTAAACATATTGTCAATATTAAACTCAAAGATGAAAACAAAGTTTTCATAAAAAAACGTCAATTATTCATCAATAATTGTACCGTTCAAATGAATAATTCAATAGTACATATCAACGCTAATGCGCATAAAAACAAAAAATTTAGATTAGAAGTATTTTCTAATAATTTTGATATTGAAAATATTACAGATTTAATCAATTCTAACTTGATTATACCAAATGGTTCAGAATTACTATCAAGTTTTGACCATATACACGGAAGTTTTAATTTTAAATTTTTATTCACTAATAAAGATATGTCAGGTGATATAACTTTAAATAAAGTTTGTTTAATATTAAAACCAGTTCATAATTTGCCTGTACATATACATAAAGGTCATGTTTTATTAGGTAAAAAAGATATTCTTTTAAAAGATTTTGAAGGTTATTACGCTTCACAAAAAGCGAATAACTTAAAATTCAACGGTAAAATAAATAATTATACAAAAAATTTAACAGCAGATATAATCGCTGATGCTATCGTGACTAACGATTTTGCTCAAAATTATTTATCAAAAATAATGTGTTACTCAATGGGTATAATTGGAAAAGCTGATACAAAATTAGTCTTAAAATATGCAAATGGTGCGATTGATTTAACTTGGTTATTCAAAATTGATCCTGAATGCAGTTTGTTGATTGGTGGAGAACCTCTTGGCAAATACAAAGTTGAAAGAGTTCTTGTTTCTAAAATGAAATTTATCGGCTCTAAACTTCATTTAAACAGTATGGAATACTTTGTAACAGTTCCAGGAGTTGCACAATATACAAAGAGAAGAATCCTTAGCCTAAATGGTATTATAGACTTTTCAAAAGGTATTGATGTTAGAGAAATGGGCTTTGATATAAAAGAACCAATGCCTAGTGAATTCCTTAATATGATTATTAGACAAGATTTCTTTAAACAAGGTACAATTTTAGGCAAATTAAAAGCCATTGACGGCCCAAAAGGTGTAAAACTGTTTGGTAACTTAGATTTATCAAAAATTAGAGTTCCTTCTCAAAGATTATATATAGAATCTGGTAGATTAGAAACTGATTTTAATACAATCAACGTGAAATCTTCTGGTAGGTATAGAAGAACAAAATATGACCTTACTGGTAATTTTGTCAACAATATTGCATTCCCTATTATTATTAATGACATCAATTTAACTATTGATAATATAAATATTGATAAAATGCTTAAATCTTTTAACCAACAAGGTACTGAACAAATACATACAAAAGCAGATGATGTTGTTTCTGATGATAGCGACACACCAACATTTGACTTAGCAAATTTAATAATCAAAAAATGTACTTTTAATCTTGCAAAAGGTTCTTATAAACTAATCAACTTTGGTAATTTACACGCAAACTTGTCACTAGATGAAAAAAGTTTGTTAAAATTAGATTCTAACAAATTTGATTTTGCAGAAGGACATTCATCTTGCCATGCTAGATGCGATTTAAAAAATCATAAATATGATATATTGCTAGGAGTAAAAGATGTAAACTCTGATATAATCGCTACTTCTTTATTAAACTTAGAAAAAGAAATTTCAGGTAAAGCAAGTGGTTTAATCAGACTTAATACAGATGAATCTTTAAAATTGAACGGTCATATCAAATTCTTAGTTCAAAATGGAACTATTGGAAAAATTGGTTTGATTGAATATGTACTTAAATTTGCATCAATATTCAGAAACCCACTAGCAATGATTAGTCCAACAACTATATGGGATATAATCAATGTACCTGATGGCAAATTCAATAAGATTGAAGGTTCATTAGAAATAAGTAATAACGTAATTGAACATATTAAAATAAAATCATTTGCACCTCAATTAAGTGCATATATAGCAGGACGTTTTGACTTAGATAGCCGAGATGCATCACTTAGAATTTATACACGTCTAACTAACAAGAAAAAAGGTGTTTATGGTGTTTTGAGAAACATTTCTTTGAGTTCTATCGCATCAAGAGTATCATTAGGTGCTAGAAACGACTCTAATTATTATGCATCTGAATTATCTGAATTACCATCTATTGATGCTAATGACAAAGATTGCCAAATATTCTTAACTAAAGTTGAAGGTGATATTGAAAAGAACAACTTTATATCATCATTGAAACGTATTAAGTAAGATTAAACATTAACAAATAAACGTTCAACAAAAATAAAAAAAAGAGCCTTTCGGCTCTAAAATTTTGATAATTAGAATAGAATAGATAATCTTGTTTGCACATTACCACTTCACCCTCGAATAATCGAGCGTTTAATCTTTCTATAAAATAAATAATAGCAGTTAAATATTAACCTAAACCGTTAATATGACCATTTTCATCTTTGTTAATAACACCAGCTTCTTCTTTAACTGGGTTAGTCATTGGAACAGTTTCTGCTGCTTTGTTAAAAGTAAACTTACCAAAATTTTTGTTGATTGCATTTAAACCAAAATCTTTTGATTGTGTAAAATCAATCGTTCTTCTTGTTGTTAAATCACCGAATGCCATATCCTATTTCCTCTATTCTAAATTATCCTAATTTCTCTTTGAGATTTTAATTATCTCTTATGTATATATAAAGTATATCTGCATTCAAAAATTGCCTTTTTTGTTTTATTTATATTTACATTTTGTTACAAAATCTAAAACGCACACTATACCACGCATTTAGCCTTAAACAAAAGTTAAAATTGAAGAAAATTTAATAAATTGATTAAAGTTTTCAAAACATGTGTCGTTATAAAAGGCATAAGGAATTAGATAAAAAAACATTGTAGGGAATGTGTGTTATGTTAAAGAGAGTAGCAGTGCTTGTAGCATGTTTATTTGTGCTATGTGCATCAAAAGTATCAGCCATAAACGTAAAATATTTTAGTGAAGACGTACAAATCCGATCCGCATTAACATTATTGGATGACGTTGGAGCAAAAGAAATATTTGATAATCTTCAAGAAAATTCAGTAAAAATCAAATTTTATGATTTATCACAAATCTCATACGATTACAAAAATCATTTTGCAATAAACACAACAGATGTATGGGGAAACAGATATATCCTAATCAATACAAAATTCCAAAACGCACCAACAGAACAAATTGCATGTTTAATCGCACACGAAAGTTGCCACAAAGGAAATGTTGCAACACTTGAAGAAGAAACAACTGCTACTAGAAAAGAAGCTCAATATTGGTCAGTATTAAAGAAACGTAATGTACAATATGCACAAACTGCATTAACACAAAGACTAAACAGTCTAGCAAACCTTGAACATTGCTCAACAGTTTCTCATGACTATATACAAGATAGAATCTCTAACAGTTCATTTTATAGAAACCAACTAGCACTTAGAGATAGAAGAAAATTTTAATTAACCTTTATATGATTTTCCTATGATTTAAGACTATATTTTATATAGTCTTTTTTATTGTTTATTATTTTATATTACGGAATTTGATGTAATAAATGTGTAAAATAATGTATTTTATTGATTGTTACATATATGTTAAATTTTGTAAAACATGTTTTCAAAACTCTAAAGTTTTTCTGAAAAATGCCGATATACATGTCACGGAAGCAATAGAAAGGACAACCTATGTTAAAGAAAGTTGAAATTCCAACATGTAATACCTTCAGTGGCGTAGAATACATACTTAGAGGAGCAAAGAAACGCCGTTCCTCAGCAATGGCAAATGCAAGAAGAATGAATGCGGAAGCAGGAGTTCAACAAAAGTTAGTAGCCGTTAAGTAATGTATCAACAATTATCACGGTCTATCGATTTAGTAAGATGAATGAGAGTTATTTAAGCGAACTTCGGTTCGCTTTTATTTTATAAAAAATACTTTATAAATTTTTATCTTTATGATATTATATACAACATAAGGAATTTGCCTTGGAAAAGTGGCCGAGTAGGCTTAAGGCGGCACCCTGCTAAGGTGTTGTGTGGAGCAATCTGCACCGTGGGTTCGAATCCCACCTTTTCCGAATTTAAAAGACATCAGTTTTAACTGGTGTCTTTTTTGCTGTATTCGGGGTGGGTTCTCACCCAGTGGGTTCTTTCCCATCCTTCCAAATATTGATACTTAATCAATATTTGGTGGAGTCCTTCACATTTTCCGAATTTTAAAGGGTTTCAAACCCTTTATTTTTTGCCCTCTTTTGCCTATTACCTATTTATGCTCACAAAATGCTCACAAAAATATTTTTTGTTTAAATTTTTCATTATATTATAAGTAAAAATTAAGAAAAATTTACATAATGAAAAACATATAACATATATATTATAATTAAAAGGTAAGATATAATAGCATTTTAAATGCGAAAGGAGTGGCTAAGGGCTAATTTAATTTCAAGTATTTTTACATTAAAATCAAATGCCAAAAAAGTATTCAACAAACAAAATGCAACTAATTTTTTGAATTACATCAAAAAACAAATTATTTACCAAAAAACTTTAAAATCAAAAATTGATAAACTGATACAAAACAGTATTCTTTTAAAATTAAAAACAAAAAATAAAATTATACAAAATATTATAATTTTATTAGTATCATCAGTTCCTTTAATAACATCATTACTTATTAAGGTAATAATAAAAAGTTTTGTATATATTTTCCCCCAAAATACATTTATCGATTTTTTAATAGAGATATTAGTAAAATTTATTGTTTATAATTTATTTTTTTATATTATAACCAAGCTCACGGACTGTGCCGAGTGAGAACGATTAAATATCGTTCGAGCGAGAGGGAGCCGTGCATTCCAAGAGAGTTGAGCGAAAACTTGAGCGAAAATCGATTGGGGTTCGTCAGAACCTGTGTCACGGCGAATTACCCGTAAAACAGCAATAAAAAATAGCAAGGGAGAGATTCGAACTCTCGACCTCACGGGTATGAGCCGTGCGCTCTCACCAGCTGAGCTACCTTGCCATTTCAAAAAAATCTATAAAATTTTCAATATGTTGATTATCACATAAGCAATTTAAAATTTCAAGTGGTTATTTTAAAAAAATTATAAATTTTATAATATTTTATAAAAATTTGCCATGTTCATGATATAATTTTTCTGTTGTTATGCATTTAATTGGTATGCATTTAGCATAGTAAATAAGGAGAAAATTATGGCAGAAAAACGAGTTTGGCTTTTTAAAGAAGGTAACGCTGACATGCGTAATCTTTTAGGTGGTAAAGGTGCTAACTTAGCTGAAATGACTAATTTAGGTTTACCAGTACCTCCAGGGCTAACAATTACTACAGAAACTTGTATGCAATACATTAATAATGGCAATAAAATGCCAGAAGGTCTAATGGACGAAGTAAAAAATGCTCTTCATACAGTTGAAGAACAAGCTGGTAAAAAGTTCGGTGACAAAGTTAACCCACTTTTAGTTTCAGTTCGTTCAGGTGCTAGAGTATCAATGCCAGGTATGATGGAAACTATTCTTAACCTTGGTTTGAATGATGAAACTGTTGAAGCAATGATTAAATTAACTAATAATCCTCGTTTTTGCTACGATTCATATAGAAGATTCTTAACAATGTTCGGTTCTGTTGCTTGGGAAATGGACAGACAAAAATACTTCGAATCAGAAGTTGAAAAAGTTAAAGCAAGAGAAGGTGTTAAATCTGATACAGAAATCTCTGCTGATGGTTGGAAATCATTAATTCCAATTTACAAAAATGTAATCAAAGAAGTTACAGGAAAAGAATTCCCACAAGATCCATTCGTTCAATTGCAAGAAGCAATCGAAGCTGTATTCCGTTCTTGGAATATTCCTCGTGCTGTTGCTTATAGAAATATGAACAAAATCGATCACAACTTCGGTACTGCTGTTAACGTTCAAACAATGGTATTTGGTAATATGGGTGATGATTGTGCAACAGGTGCATCATTTACTCGTAACCCTGCAACTGGTGAAAACAAATTCTATGGTGAATATTTAACAAATGCTCAAGGTGAAGACGTTGTTGCTGGTATCAGAACACCAAAACCTATCGCAGAACTTGAAACAGAAATGCCTGATCTATATAAACAATATGTTGATATTGCTAAGAAATTAGAATTAGGTTACAAAGATGTTCAAGATATGGAATTCACAATTGAACGTGGTAAATTATGGATTCTTCAAACACGTAACGGTAAAAGAACTGCAGCGGCTGCTGTTAGAATTGCTGTTGAAATGTGTGAAGAAGGTATCATCACAAAAGAACGTGCTATTCAATTAGTTGATCCATATTCAGTTAACCAAATCTTACTTCCTTGTTTTGATGCAAAAGCAATGGAAGAATCACGCAAGGTTGCACACGGTGTAAACGCATCTCCTGGTGCTGCTGTTGGTAAAATTGTATTTGATACAGAAGAAGCAGCAAAAAGAGGTGAAGCTGGTGAAAAAGTTATCCTTGTTCGTGTAGAAACTTGTCCTGATGATATTCATGGTATGGCAGTATCTCAAGGTGTTTTAACACTTAGAGGTGGTGCTACATCTCACGCAGCAGTTGTTGCTAAAGGTATGAGTAAACCTTGTGTATCTGGTTGTGAAGATATGAAAATCGACTTGGCTAACGAAACATTAACTGGTGCTGACGGTACTGTTTACCACAAAGACGACATCATTTCTCTTGATGGTGGTAAAGGTCTTGTTATGGAAGGTGCTGTAAAACTTGTTGATGCACAAATCGATGACAATTGGAATAAATTCTTCTCTTGGGTTGATGAAATCAGAACAATGGAAGTTGAAGCAAATGCTGATACACCTAAAGATATTGCAAACGCACTTAAATTTGGTGCTGAAGGTGTTGGTCTTTGCCGTACAGAACACATGTTCATGGATCCAGACAGACTTCCTTGGGTCCAAAAAATGATTATCGCTGGTACTCCAGAAGCAAGACGTGAAGCATTAGACAAATTATTACCAATGCAATATGATGATTTCTATGCAATGTTCAAAGCATTAGGTAGCGAACATCACATGACAATCAGACTTCTTGACCCACCTTTACATGAATTCTTGCCAGATAAAGAAACTTTAATTGCGGAAGTTGCAACATTAAAGGCTCAAGGTAAAGATGCTTCTGAAAAAGAATCTATGTTACACGTAGTAGAAGGTTTATCAGAATCTAACCCAATGATGGGCTTAAGAGGTTGCCGTTTAGGTTTAACTTATCCTGAAATCAACGAAATGCAAGTAAGAGCAATCTTCGAAGCATGTTGTGATTTAAAGAAAGAAGGATTAGATGTTAAACCTTGGGTAATGATTCCTTTAATCGGTCACGTTAACGAGTTAAAAGTTGCTAAAGAAATTCTTGAAAAAGTTGCTGAACTTGTTATGGCTGAAAAGGGTATCAAAGTTGATTACAAATTTGGTACAATGATTGAAATTCCTCGTGCAGCATTAACTGCTGATGAAGTTGCTGAATACGCAGAATTCTTCTCATTTGGTACTAATGACTTAACTCAAATGACATTCGGTTATTCAAGAGATGATGCTGAAGGTAAATTCTTAAACAGATATGTTGAACAAAAAATCTTACCTTCAAACCCATTTGAAACACTTGATGTTAAAGGTGTTGGACAACTTGTTGAAATGTCTATGGTTAAGGGTAAATCAGTTAATCCTAACCTAGTTGGTGGTGTTTGTGGTGAACACGGTGGTGATCCTGATTCAGTTAAATTCTGTCACAGAATTGGTTTGAACTATGTATCTTGTTCTCCATTCAGAATTCCACAAGCAAAACTTGCTGCAGCTCAAGCAGTTGTTGAAAGTAAATAGTTTAAGATATTATTCTTAATATAAAGGAAGGGTTTGTTAATTTTACAAATCCTTCTTTTTATTCTAATATTTCTGATGCTTTGACAAATGCTCTGATAAAGTTTTTTGTATCTTTTTCATCAATAGAATTGATACAACCTCCGGCTCTATCAGCGTGTCCACCTGCTGTTATGTCAGCATTCATTTCTTTTGCTCGCTCTATCAATTTAATTGCAGAATTGCTTCTTGAATGAATACTCATTCGATATTCATTTGCATCTGAGGACTTCCTATAAAATGCTATAACTGTGTCAACATTCTTCAATTTTTCTTTTTGTTTATCGTTCAAATGCTCAATATTAAAATCGTTGGTTGATACTTTTACTCTCAATTCTTTCAAAATTTCTGATGTTGCGGCTGTGTCCATTCCAACTTTTTTCCATAATTTGTCGTTAGCTGGAATTGCTACATAAGCCAACTTCCCATTCTTGCTTACATGAATATTTTCAAACAAATGTTTTCTCAATATTTTTTCATCATTAGTTAGTCTTGATAATGGATCTAAATGTTTATAAATATCAGTTTTCTCTCTCTTTGATAGTGAATTCTCTAACTTTTCAAAAACTTCCAAAGAGTTTTTGTCATTCAGCAATTTATCAGTTTTTATAACAGTATATTTCCCCTTATTATTTGTGATTTTTAATAATTCTGATTTTTTATAATCACTTACCATTCCACAAAAAAGGCTCTTGGTATCTTTTTTGTTTAACTTTTCGCCCAATCCTTCAAAAAATCTTGTCAAAACTCCACAACAAGATTTTGCACTATCATCTATATAAAATTTACCTTTAAGTCTGTTATCCCCACTTTTGTGATGGTCATATCCTATTATATTGTTTGCCTTTGTCTTTTCATAAACTGTTGAATAAATTTGTGGCAATCTTTCTTTCGCATTAAAATCTAATATAACGCTTTTGTTTGCTGGTTTATGATTTTGTTTGATATTATAGTCTTTGGGGTTGAAATACAAGTCCTTTGTTTCTTTTTCTGCAACACAAATATTTACTTCTTTTCCCTTTGAAATTAACCAATTACTAAAAACTTTTGCTGAATTAATTGTATCTTCGTCTGCTGAAGTATGACAATAAATATCAACTGTATTAACTTTTGGATTTAAAAGTTCTTGTTTCGTTTTGTTGATAACTGTTTTGGGGATAGGTTTTGCACGAAAAGAAATGTTTGAATTCATGTAGTCCATATTATTTTAATTCATGAAAAAATATTTTTTTGCTATTTATTTTTAATTTTGTATAAATTCTTAAACTCTTAAAATGTAGTTATATTTTGTTTTCTTATTTTCGTATTAATTTATGTAAAGAAGAATTATATAAAAAACGCAATTATATACTTATTATATAGTTTATATCTATATACAAACAAGGAGAATAATTTATGGTCGCAAAAGCTGGAAGTACGCCTAAAAAATCTGGATATACGCCTGTTAAATTGGCATATAATCAAAATGGAAAAACTCATACAAGGCAAGTTATTGTACAAAATGGTATGAAACTTGTATTTGATGGCTCTAATAAAGCAGAACAAGGTAAATATACTGTTGGTAATGATGGAACTGTTCGTAATGAAAAAGGTGATGTTATCGGAACTATTAATACAACAGTTGACCAAGTTGCTGCTCTAGAGGGTATGTCTAGAGGTGTTGCAGAAGAAGGAACAGATTCGCATACATTTATATTGTCTGATGGCGATATTAATGCAGCGATGACAAGTGAAGGTAGAATGAAGAGTTCTAGAAATATTAATATGCGTTCAAATGCATTAGGTGCTTCTAAAAAGACTCATTATTCAGATAATCATCCAGATACTCAAGCTAGTCCTATGAGTGGTGCTTATACTACCAGAATGACTACAGATGATAGACAATCTTCATCATCGGTTACTGTTTCGTCAAATAGAACTGAGTCTGAAGGTAAAAAGAATCAACAAAGAGTATGGCAACATAAACATCCAATTTTGAATTGGTTTAATGAAAATTTAGGTACAAGTTTTGGACCATAGATAATAATTGTTAAATAATTTAAAAGCCTAATTTATCATTTGATAAGTTAGGCTTTTTTATGAAATAAATATTATAAATGTTCTCCACAGGTGTCAAATACATATTTAACATTAATATCATTTGTTTTTGAATAAATATAATTGTCTTGTGGTGTTACAGGTCTTGTGTACATTCTAATATCGCCACCAGCACCCATAATTTTTATCTCAGCATCATAGCCTGAGCCAGGTACCGTTTTTATGCCTTGACCACCTTTATTACCTGTTCTTGTTTGTGCTGCTGAATAGAATTTGTTTAAATAATTATCAAACAAGTCTAAGTTTCCGTGAACTGCATTCAATAAGCCTGCTTTTGCATTATGTGTGATAACAACTTTTTGTGGAATTTTATCTTTATCCATTATGATTTCTTCATCATTATCATAATTCCAAGAGTTTATTTTGTCGTGAAGTTCTGTTGCTGTTTGCATAAATTCTTTATTATCTAGTTTTGATGATTTTTTAAGAACAGTTGTATATTTATCTTTGAAAACTTTTGGTATATCTTCATAGCATTCTAAAATTTTGCTAGCATCTTCATAGTTTCCATTATCACCAAAGATGAATTTGTCTTCAATTAAAGAGTTTAGTTCGTCTTCGCCTTCTTGTTCCATTTGGGCATATTTTGAAAAATATTTAGCTTCTATTTTTGTTTCTTTATTTGCTTTTTCATAATCAATTTCACCATTAGGTTGTTTGTATTGTTGTAATTGTGCTGTTACAAATTCCTCTTCTGGCTGAGTATTATTGTCTGTGATAATACTATTCAAATATTTGTCGTGCAAATTGATTAAAACAGAGGCTTTGTCTTCATCTACAAAATCATCTTCTGTTGATTTTTCAATAATATCATTGATTGTATTAAAATAGCCTAAGTCGCTATTTTCACCATCACTAATACTACTTAAGCAACGTTGTTTAAGTTCGTTATCTCTAATTGTGCCTACTCGATATTTGAATTTTGATAGTTTATCATTTTCAATTTTTTCAGGGGCTTCCATTGATAAATTATCTTCTATCAATTCTTTGACATCATTATTAGTTACAACTTTTGGTTGCATTTGTTCTTTTAATATGATTTTTTCATAGATTAAATCATACGATGTTTGCATATCTTTCTTTAAATTGTCAACTCTTTCAGGTGTCCAATATAATGAGAAAAATGCTTTTGTATATTTATCTTCTAATTTCTCTAATGATTTTCCGATGGCTTCTTTATTAAATTGTTTTTTGAACTCTTTAAAGTCATCAGAATATTTCGCATTTTCATCATCACCTTTAAATCTAGTCCAATATGTTCTATTGATTACATTTTTAACATCTTTATTTGCATATCCTATTTTATCAAGTTTTTCTAATGGATTTGGCGAATATTCTTTATCTTTATTTTTTTGATATAAATTGTATAAATAAGAATTTACAAGTTTATTTGTACTGTAATTGCTTGTTTCAGGGTTCATACGTTTGTTTTTAATCAATCGTACAGGTATCCAATTCTTACTTGTTAATTCGTGGTAATCATTCCATACGTGACTTGTTCTGATTGAACGTTTATTGGCGATTTGTTTAATTTCATCTTCTGTATATTCTGGCATGTTTTCGTATGCAGATTTCAAGTCCTCACTTTGTTTTAATAATGATAATGTTTCTTTTGACGGTGTCGAAAATTCATAGCCAGCATTTTTCATACATTGCCATGTTGTAGCAGGGCTATTTTTAAATTCTATATACATTCCATTAGGTGTTTGTAAATTTTTATGTAATTTTTTTAATGTTGTAATTATTACATTATCAAAATCTTCCTGTGCAAGTCTATTTGATAATACACGTGGGCCTGCATTTTTTTGATATTCAGGTTTCTTATCAGGATATTTTAATTCCGGATACAATTCTTTTACGTCATCTAATGTTTTGCAATCATCTAGTAAAGAGTAATAATTTGTATAAACATTTTTTAAGTCAAAATTACCCTTATTTACAGCATCTTTCATATTGTCTTTTAATGCATCTGGAAAATCTTCATTGTTATCTATTCCATCAAAGATTGGTTTTGTTTGTTCTTCTAATGGAGAAAATAACATAGATGTTTTAAAATCTTTTTTTCTTGTTTGAACATTGTTTTTTTCTACGTAATTTTGGATTTCTAAGCGTTTTGCTCTTTTTGTTTCACGTAATGCCTTTTCATAATTTGTTGGATTCGATTTTGTACGTGCTGTTAGTTTGACCTCGCCTCTTGCATTAAACATTGAATCAAATTTTTTTAAATTGAATGTTTCTGTATCTTCATCTAAACTTCCTCTTATTGCATCAGTATATTTTGCTGGAAGTTTTCCATCGTACAATATAGTTTCTTTTGTAATTAATAATGCTTTTTTATTAATTGTTATTTCTGGATTATCGTTTTCAAAAGTACAAGCTAAAATTATATCTGCTGTTCTTTTGTTTGATAAGTTAAGCGTGCCGAGTTCATTAACAGCATCTTTTAATGAAATCTTATCAGAATTTGATGTTTCACTTAATGTTTTTTCTAAACGTTCTAATTCGCTTAATTCTTTATTTTCTTCGTGTTTTTTAATTAATGCTTTTCCATAAGAATCAGGAATATTACTTGTTTGACGTTCGTGATAGTCAATAATATTTGCATCAATTTTGTCTGTTCGTTTGCCTGTAAAATGTGGTTGTTGGATTAATAAATTATTTTTAATTGATATCATAATACTTATTAAATGTTTAAAAGGTGAAAAATTTGTTAGTATGTAAAGTTATATAAATTTTGAATTTATGATATATTCAATATTATGAATATTTCTTTTAGAAAATTTGTAGAGTCTGATAAAAATGAAATCATTTCAATGATGAATATATTTTATTCATCTGATGCAGTTTTTACGAATGGTAGTGTCGAAATTTTTAATGATGATTTTGAGACTTGTGTTAGTGATAGTCCATTTTTAGACGGATATGTATTCCTAATAGAAAATAAAATCGTTGGTTATGCAATGATTGCACATAGTTTTTCTACAGAATTTGGAAAACATTGTTTATGGTTGGAAGATTTGTATTTAAAAGAAAGTTATCGTGGTAAAAATGTTGTACCTAAGTTTGTTGAATATATAGAAAACAACAATTCTAATGTTATTTTAAGATTAGAAGTTGAAGAAGAAAATTCTCACGCAGTTCATGTATATAAAAGATGTGGTTTCTCAAAATTACCGTATTTGGAGATGAAAAAGGAAATTTAGAATTTAAATAAGTTTAGTCCAGTTTCATCATCTAAACATCTATCAATTTTGCCGTCTAGTGCTGTTATAAAAATTTCACCAGTTAAACTTATTGTAGCACTAATAAGATGACCACCAAATGTATTATAATCATCATTTGATGCTGTTACGTGACAATGTAGATATGTTTGATAATCTTTGATAGAAATGTTTCCTATTAAACTTGTCATTTCAATAGAACCACGAATAGTTTTTTCTTTATATTCTTTTTTTTCTGGATTGAAATAACCTAGTGTTAATGAACTTAATGCACCAATACCTTGTATTGTTCCGGCTGTAATTTTATTTTCTTCACAAAATTCTTTTAATGAAGAAATGATTTCAGAGCCTTTAACTAGTCTAATTGCATATATATTATCAAATTTTTTATATTCGTATTGTTTTGTTGGCATAATTAGTTAATTTTAACCTTTTAATGAATTTCTAATTGTTTTAACAACTTTTGATATTGTAGATGGTTTTTTAAATGGTGCGTTTGCTTGTGCAACTAATTCAAATCTATCAACATTTACATTATATGCTTTCTTTAAATTCTTAAAATATGTAATTGGATTATGGGTATTTTGACCAGTTTCGGCTACCATTCTATTATAATATGTAGCATCTATACTTGTTAACTTTTTATTTGAGTTTTTACCAATAAAATGTCTGTCTTGCACTGCACCAACTGCTGATTTTAATACTAAATATGGTGATAACATAATTAACCTTCCTTTTTTTACAATCTTATTATAATCCATAAAATAAACTTTTAAAGTGTTAAATTAATTATCAATTTATTTTTCTTTATAAACAGTTGGTATTGTAAATTCAAAAGTGTTTGTTCTTTCAATAGTAGAACTTGTTGCTTTTATTTTACCATTATGACAATCTATTATTTGTTTTGATAAAAATAGACCTAATCCAGTACCAGTTTGTTTAGAGTAACAATTCTCTAATGTGTATTGTTCAAAAATAGTTTTTAATTCATTTTTCGGTATTGCGTCACCTGTATTTATAACTTGTAGTGTTATTTTATCATCTTGTGGACAGAAAATATTTATGTATATTGTTGTATTGTTTTGTCCATAGGCAACTGCATTTGACAATAAATTGACGATAACTCGTTTTATTTGTAACTTATCTGCAATTAGTATAAATTGTTCGAACGCTGTATTTATTTTAATAGTAATATTTTTTTCATTTGCTAAATTTGAAATACCACTTCTTAATTTGTTTGCTAAATCAATAATATCAAATTTTTCAATATTAAGTTTTATTTGTCCAGTATTGTATTTATATGTGTATAGTACGGTAGAAATTAAATCGGCACAATAACTGCAAGAATCTTGTATCAATGTTATCATTTCATGTTGTTCTGGTGTTAATTTGCCAAAATATTCGTTTAATAATAGTTTCGACATATTCATTTGTGCAAATGTTGGTGTTTTAAGGTCGTGTGTTAAAGTTGCAATAAATGTTTCTTTATTATTTTCTATTTCTTTAACATCGTCAATATTTTTGAATATAACAATAAAACCTGTTACATTATTATTAGTATCTGTGATTGGTGATTTTAAAATTCTAAAATGGTGCGGTTCATCTTTTTTTAATGTAAATGTATTTTCTAAATTGACAACACCTTTGGTTTCAATAATTTCTTTGTCTTCTGCTTCTATAATATGGTGTACACTACTTGGGAAAATTTCTCTATAATTTTTCCCAATAATAGATGAAAAATTTGTATCAACCATATCTGCTAATTCTTGATTTGCTAAAAGTATTGTTCCATCTAAGTCTTTAAAATAAAAACCTAAAGGAACATATTTTAGCAAATAATGCAAATATATATTGTTTTGACGGTACGTTTCTAATCTTCTGTGAATATTAAAAATGTAACCACCAGCAAAAATTAAACATACTAATAATATTGTATTTAATATCAACATATTTACTGTTA
>JBNMJS010000025.1:0-21423 GCA_050873965.1 Cyanobacteriota bacterium
GGATAGAACCTTAGAATTAAGGTTGAAGCAGTTAGATACAGTACAAAATGCTTTACAAACTGAAATGGAAGCAGTTAAGAAAGTTATCAGCAAAAACGTTGAAAGTAGTTTCAAAACATTTAGTGGCGGTTAATAGGTTGTTAGCAGCATAAATGTAAAAAGTTAGTAATAATAAACACAGAGGAAGATATGGTTTACAAAAATGACGGATTATTAGTAATAGCAAACAAATTTGGTGCAGCATCAGCTGATGCTAAATGTATGCTTTACGAAACTTATGACAGATTGAGAGATTTGACAGTTTCAGGTTCTGCTAGTTCAGGTACTGGGTTTGAGGCTTGCGGTGGTTTCTTATATCAATTAGCAAGTTTATTTGCACCATCTGCATTTATGAATACGTTAGGTGGAACAACATCATTTAACATTCCTGGTACGTCATATTGGTCACCATATTCAGGTGGTACAGGTACTATGAATGCTGGCTATGCTTCTTATGGTTTAAGTGGACTTGGTAACTATTCAGGATTCCCAAGTGGTGCAGCAAATGTTTCTTGGGGACTAGGATCCGCTACTGGTGGAGCGTCACAAATTGACGGATTAATTTCAGGATTAGGCTCGGCTAGTGGTTCAGCAACCGGATATGCGTCAAGTATCGGTAGCGTGGCAGATGTGGCAAGTGCTGCTGCTTATGGTCTTGGAACAGCGAATGGTTATGGTATTGGTAAATCTGGTATATTAATGCCGATTGCCGGTTTAGTGTCAGGCTGGGGCGGTATTATGACCGCCGCTGCCCCATATCTTGGTCAATTCGGGTTACCTGCAATTGTTATGGGTAACTTGATGCAAGGTACAAGTTCAGCTGCTCTTTCTGCTTATCAATCTGTTTCAAGCAATATTTTGAGTAACGCAGATACAATCCTTTCTCAAAAAGTTGCAAACATTGAAACTGTTTGTAAAATGCTTGATACTCAAGGCGATGTAGTTAGAAAGATGTTGAAAGAATCTATCGAAGGCGACAGTAAGGAAATACAAAACTTATAACGGAAGGATAATATGCAAGTTAGAACATTTTTTAGAATTATGTTTAATAACATTATACGAAACAATGTATTTGTAAGGGTTATAGGTTCAATTGTAAATTTTTGTTGCGAGATGGATACCTTAAATTACAAATCATTAAAGTATAACAAGGAAATGCCGTTAACATTACAGGATACTAAGAAGAATATATTTTTTCAAAGTATCGGCGGCGATAGAATAGACTGTAAATAAATATTAAGACATGTTACGGACATGGCTCAAACCGAGCAATTATCATGCTTAGCATGTTTTTATATATATGGAAGTCTAAAAATTGGGAATTAATAAATATGTTAAACTCAGTAGTGACCTCCCTCAAACGAATAAAAAACTTTATCAATTTTTCCAGAGCGTTTTTCATCAGGAAGAATCCAATAAAGATGTTCGTTAATGAGATAGTGACATCCTTAAAAGAAATGTTCAGTATCAGACAAAAGTTGAAAATGGCTCAATACAGAGTTAATTATCACAAACACCAGTTAAGTAAAATGGAAAGTCTGATAGCAGAAAGCAATGAACACACCTTCTTGAAAGGAAAGAACTTAAACGAAACTAGGTAAGTAAAAAAGTAAAGGTGTCGAAATGGGCGTACTCGCTTCTACAATGCGTTTAATGACTCTGACTGCAACGAAGAATGACTTGGAGTTCAGATTAATGGGTATCACGGAAAAGATGTCCGCTCTTACTGCTCAGATTGGTGATTTGGATGAGTACAACGGAAGTCTTGATCCTGATAGTGCAACAGTTAGAACACTTGAAACTAAGAAAAAACGCTTAAATCAATTAGAAAAGAAATTAGATATGCAACAAAAATTGTTGCAAGCAAGATTACAAGAAGTTATGCAAGAAATGCAATCTTGTCAACAAATGCTTGGTGCTGATATTCAAAGTGGCTTGTTCAGTTACGGAATGGGCATGGGCAGATAATAAAGTTTGTAAAAAGGACCGGTTGTTCTCAACCGGTTCTTTTTTTATGGTTAGATAAAATAGTTTTTTAATATTATTATGTTTGGGGTATAATCTTTTTTAGGGATTAGGGAAAGTATAATGAGTTCAACAGTAATAACAAACGAAGAAAATATTAAAGAAATGGTGAAAAAGACAAATCTTCGCCATATTGCAATAATTATGGACGGTAATAGAAGATGGGCTAAGAATAAAGGTTTGCCATCTGCTATTGGTCACAAAAAAGGTGTAGATGCTCTTAAGAAAACAGTATATGCTTGTGATGATTTTGGTATTAAATATTTGACAGTATATGCATTTTCTACTGAAAATTGGAATAGAAAACCAGAAGAAGTAGATTTCTTAATGAATTTGTTGGGTAAAACAATTCAAAATGAATTAAAAGAATTGAATGATAATGGCGTTGTTATTTCATTCTTGGGTGATTTAACAAAATTGAGCCCTAAATTGCAAGAAATTTTGTATCATGCAATAGATGTTACAAAGAATAATAAGGGTGTTAATTTGCAAATCGCATTTAATTATGGCTCAAGAGCAGAGATTGTTAATGCTGTTAAAAATATTTCTGAAAAGGTTAAGAATGGAGAAATGAATGTTGATGATATAACAGAAGATATTGTATCTAAAGCATTATATACATCTTCAATTCCTGATCCAGATTTGTTAATAAGAACAGGTGGAGAAGTTAGAATTTCTAATTATTTGTTATGGCAGATTGCTTATTCAGAAATTCTTATTGTTGATGAATTTTGGCCTGAGTTTGATAAAGAGTCTTTGGCATCTGCTGTTGAAGATTTTTATTCTCGTAACCGTCGTTGGGGTAAATAGGATTTAATTTATTTTATATAAAACATTCGTTCACGATTAGTCGAATAATTGAAAGATATTTCGGCTAAAGTTTTGCTTTGAGATTAAATTCATTGTTTAAAAACAAAACCTTTTGTTATGCTGAATTTGTTTCGGTATTTATTTAATTAAATTTATTTATTTTCTATGAAAAAATAGATGTTTAAGGTATAATTATCCTGTAATAGAAAAAAGTATAAAGAAAAGAAAATTCGGCTATCGAGCAGTCGAAGAAAGAAGGAGAAATGATACCTGAAACTAAGAAAATGCAGCTTGAAATCGGTGGCAAAACAGTTACCATTGAAACAGGCAAGTATGCACAATCTACTAATGGTAGTGTTACAGTTAGATGTGGCGATACAATGTTATTCGTTCACGCAGTTGTTAGTAAAGAACCAAGAGTGGGAATAGATTTCTTCCCATTGTTAATTGATTATGAAGAAAGAATGTCTTCTATCGGTAGAATTCCTGGTGGATATAACCGTTCAGAAGGTAAGGCTAGTGATAAGGCTATCCTTGTATCACGTTTGATTGATAGACCTATCAGACCTTTATTCCCAAAAGGATATAGAAATGATATTCAAATCGTTGCACAATTATTTAGTTATGACCAAGAAAACCAACCTGATACATTAGCAATGTTAGGTGCATCTTGTGCTTTAATGCTTTCAGGTGCTCCATTTGAAGGTCCTATTGGTGCTGTTAGAGTTTCTAGAGATGAAAATGGTAATTTTATCGCTAACCCAACTCACCAACAAGCAAAAGCTTCTGACCTTGATATTGTTGTATCTGGTACTCATGATTCTGTAATCATGGTTGAAGCAGGTTGTGAATTCGTTTCAGAAGATGATATTATGAACGCTGTTGAATTCGCTCAAGCAGAAATTAGAAAACAATGTGATGCTCAAGTTGAATTTGCAAAAGAATGTGGTGTTGAAAAACAAGAATTTGTTAACCCATACGATACAACAGAACTTAAAAATATTATCAACGAAGTTGCTCATGATATGATTTATGATGCATATCACAATTTCGATAGACAATATAGACAAGAAAAATTGGAAGAAGCTAAAAAACTTGTTAAAGAAAAAGTTGAAGCACTTCCAGAAGATGATTATATTAAACAAATTATGGAAGAATCTGGTATTGATTTCGTAGCAGAAGAATTTAAAGCTGCTGAAAAGAAAATCATGAGAGCAATGATTCTTGATGAACACGTTAGAGCCGATGGTAGAAAGCCAACCGAAGTTAGACCTATTTGGTGTGAAGTTGGTGTTATTCCTAGAGCACATGGTTCTGCTGTATTCACAAGAGGACAAACTCAAGTATTATCAGTTGCTACATTAGCAGGTCCTTCAATGAAACAAGAACTTGATGGTGTAGATCCTCAAACAGAAAAAACTTATATGCACAAATATATCTTCCCTGGATTCTCAGTTGGTGAAGTAAAACCATTAAGAGGACCTGGAAGACGTGAAGTTGGTCACGGTAACTTGGCTGAAAGAGCAAACGTTCCAGCACTTCCATCACAAGAAGAATTCGGTTATACAATTCGTGTAACATCTGATGTATTAGAATCAAATGGTTCAACATCAATGGCTTCTACTTGTGGTTCATCAATGGCATTAATGAATGCAGGTGTTCCTGTTAAATGTATGATTGGTGGTGTTGCAATGGGTATGATTAAGGAAGAAGGTAGAGAACCTGTTGTTCTTACTGATATTCAAGGTATTGAAGACTTCCTTGGTGATATGGACTTCAAAGTTACTGGTAACGATGACGGTATTACAGCATTACAAATGGATATGAAAGCAAAAGGTATTCCTAATGAAACTTTAAGACGTGCATTAGGTCAAGCAAAAGAAGGCAGACTTCATATCTTAGGTGAAATGAGAAAGGCTATTACTGAACCTGGACCAATGTCACCATTTGCACCAAGTATTTCAACAATGACTATTCCTGTTGAAGATATAGGAACAGTTATCGGACCTGGTGGTAAACAAATTAGAGCAATCATCGATGCATCTGGTGCTGAAATTGATATTCAAGATACAGGTGTTGTTACAATTACTTCTAATGACCAAGAAGGTGCTGCAATTGCTAAGAAGATGATTAAAGACTTAACTTTCAAACCAGAAGTTGGTATGGTATTAAAAGGAAAAGTTGTTAGAATTATCCCTATCGGTGCTTTTGTAGAACTTGGTGGTGGTAAAGATGGTATGGTTCACATTTCTCAAATTTGTAAGGAAAGAATTGAAACTATCGAACCTCACGTAAATGTTGGTGATGAAGTAATCGTTAAGATTATCAAAATTGATGATAGAGGTAGAGTAAACTTAACTATTAAGGGCGTTTCTGAAGAAGAAAAAGCACAATTTGCTGAACCACAAGCGTAGTTAAAGATTACTTTAAAAGTTTAAACGGGCGAATGAATAATTCGTCCGTTTTTTATTATTGAAGTTATGCGTTAATTCAATTTACATAGGTAAAAATTTAGTATGTCTGCAAATATCAACCAGATTAAATATGGTATATTCATGAGTCCTGCAACAGGCGAAATTCTTGAAAAAACAATTATCATATAAAATACTACTAACGTTAATAATACAGTTACAAATAATGCTAATTTAATTTGTCTAAATGCAAAAAATATTGGTGTCCAAGCAAAATTTAATACTAATTGGATTAAAAATAACCAAACTCCAAATAGGTGGCTTTGATTATTTTTTGTATTTAAAAATATGTAAAATGACACGAACATTAGTGTATAAAGTAATGGCCATACAATATTGAACACCCATTCTGGTGGTTGAAAGTTTGGTTGGTTTAATTCTTGTAAAAAGTTATAATCAATTTTCATACTAATAGAATAGTATTTGATAAAAATTTTAGTATTACCGTAAGGGCTAAATTTTATACTTATAATTTGTTAATTATGATTTAGTGTGTTAGTTTATCAAATAATTCTTGATAAGTATCTATAACAATGATTTTATCAGAAATTTTGTCGGCAGTTATATCAAGGACGGTTTTATTTTCTTTTATTGCATATACATTGATATTTCTTTTTAAAGCTTCAAAAACTGGAATAGAGCCAAGACAATTGTATGGCATTACAAGGAATTTTAAATCATTGATAGATAATCCGGTATTATCGAATTTTAGTGTTGGTGCTTGTGATAAACCTAACAAAATACAAGGAAGATATGTCGGTGTAATATATTCTGCAGAACATCTTGCATCAACAATATCTTGAGAAATTGTTATATCATCAAACGCTGGTGAATGAGCACAAGGAACTTTCAATTCTCTTGATATGTAGTGAGATATGATTGCTTCTACGCCTCCAACTGGATCAACTCCAACGCCATTAGAGTAGTCGTCGAAATCATCATCTTCGAATCTGCAAACAATAGCAAGAGCATCTGCTCCTTTTTTTAGTAATCTTTTACCAGACTTTAAAATTGTCGAAATATTTTTAACAGAACCTGTAGATATTTTTGATGAATCAACGTTAAATTCTACGCCACAGCCTTCATCTGTTATATCATATCCAATAATATCGCAACCGTAGATTGTTTTAACTGCATTTATTGTGTTGATATGAACATTTAAAATACCTTGTGGTATTGATTTATCAAAGATTACGCCAATTTTATTTTGTTTTGTTACTGGTGATAGATTAAGGTTATTTTTGAAAAATTCATCAATAGAATATCCTTCGGTGTAGAGCATATTCTCTGTAATTCCAGAAAAGCAACCAGCGTTAACAACATTTGGATTTACTATTAGTTGAAATTTTGATGCAAATTTTCTAGCCCAAAAACTTGCATCACCAGCATATCCACCTATTGATGCTCCAAGTCCTGTAGGGACAATAAACGCTCCTAAATCTATCTTATTCATATTTATAGGATAACTGAAATAAACTGATATATCAATATATTAGTGTGTTTCATAAAAAACGGTGTATGTATCACTCGTAAGAAGTTTTGCGTGTCCACCGTGAATAGGTACAAATACAAAACCTGCAACATATAGGACTAAGTTACCTGCTTGATATAATGGATATACCCATAATGAACGATTAGCACCTGTTTTTGAAATGTTTCCATAAAAACATATATCAGGGTTTTCTTTTACATAAAAATTATCTACGACAATATTTGCAGGTGTTCCCATTTTGTCAGATTCTGATACAGTTTCAACTCTACCAACAACTTTTGTTCCTTTTGGTAGGTTAATACCGTTTACAACAACATCTTCCATTGTTTTAAATAGGATTTTGTCACCTTCTAATACGTTATTTTTTGTCGTTAAATTTTTGATTATTTTAAGTTGCACAGGTATTTGTGCTTTTGTAAAATCATAACAATTTTTTGCTTTTGTTATTGTTATATTTTTTAAATCTATATTATTTTTTGCAAAATTATCTTCGATTCTAACTTTATTTTTTTTCTTTAAAATAGATATTGAACCAAATTTATCTTTGAATTTTGAGTTGATAAGTTCATCATCAATGGTAGGTTTTGTATATGTACCTTTCTTTCTAGCCCAAAGTTTTATTGTAGCTCCAGATGATTGATCATAAGTTTGAATTAGTTCATCTGTGATTGGTTCGTTATCTTTTACATATACTGGAAATATTTTAGGAAATGAATCTGATTTTACTAATTCATCTTCTATTGGCATAGGTTTTTTATATAAAGAAATTCTCTCTTTATTTTGAGTTAAGGCATTATTATCGGCATTGGCAATTTCAACATTTGCTAATGCTGATAGTGGTGACATTGTTATTAATAATAATAAAGATATTATTTTTTTCATATTTTACCTATGGTTTGTAGTTAAGTTTTTTCTTAGAATCGTTATTTTGAACTTTGTCTTGTAACATAAGTCTATTATTTCTAGATGTTAGCAAGAAGTTTTGATAATAAATATTATCTTTGTATTCATTATCTGCTAGGATAGATGGGTATTTAGTATAAATATATTCATAAATTCTCATCATTCTTCTAGAAATAAGAGTGTGGTTTGACATAATGTCATATCTATATTGTTGACCGATTTTATTCATTATTACGATAAGTGCAAGAGGATTATATCCAGCGTTTACCATATAATCAACGGCTCTTTTATCTGCTTTTAAGTCATATTTGTTTGGAGCAACCCAGTAATTAAGTATTGAGATGTAACCTCTGAAAATTCCTTCATAAGTATCAACACCGTGTGAAATTTGGTGGCTTAAAATACCTGCTAATTCATCATCACTTTCAATATATGGTAAAATACAAGGTTTTATCCAAACTGTTCTATTAACTGAACTCACATCAGCCCAAATATCACGAGTATAAACACGGTTTATAACTTGGAATCTCATTCTATGTTCAATTCTATTTGAATTAAGGATATTGAATCCTACATAGTTCATTCTTTCTTGTAATTGTGCTTCTGTTTTAACGTCCCAACTTGCAAAAGCAGGTACAGAAAGCATCAACATAAATATCATCCCATATATAAATTTTTTCATTGATTTGCTCCGATATGATTGTATGAAACTATGTTAATTGTATAACGAATAATGCTAATTCTCAATTTTCTTAATATAATTATTACAATTTATAATATTTATATAAAAATATTCTTTAAATGTTCTATTTTAACTTGTGGTATAAGCATTACAGAGATTGCATCTATTCTATATTTTTTATATTCTTTATGTTCTTGTAAATAATTAAATAAACCTGTTTTTATATTATTGTATTTATTTTTTGTAATTGCTTCAAATGGTATTCCACAAGCAATTGTTTTTCTCGTTTTTACTTCAACAAATACTAGTGTTTTATTATCAAGGGCGATTATATCTATTTCACACGTTCTAGAGAAATGTTTATTCCTTTCAAGAATTTTATAGCCTTTTTTCTCTAAATATTTGCACGCTAAATCTTCACCGATTTGTCCTGTTTTCTTGTTGTCAGGCATGAACGGTTTCTCCTAAATCTGCATTGATAAGACCTTCGCATAACATAAAACGACCTAGTTTTGTTACGTTGCAATAATATTCAAGTGATTGTACAAAACATTCATTTTCGCAAAAACCACCAGACAAATATATGTTTTCAGGTTTCTTTGCAAAATTCCAAGCGTTGTATGCAATTCCGTGTACAAATTTTGATATAGCATCTACAGGCTTTGCACCGTTAGAGATATCGTCCATAATTTTTTCTAAACCAAAAATACCACAAGTAACAGCAAATTTGTCTTTATTAAATTTTAAATCTTCTCTATTTACATTGTAAAATTTTAAAAGCATTTCAACTGTTGCACCTGTTGAACTTGCACAAGATGTGTTCCAGTCCATGTCGTGGAATTTGCCATCTTTAAATCTTATCCATTTAGCATCACGACTACCTAAATCAAGGATAGTAGAATCTTTATCAATAATATTTTTACAACCATTTGCTAGTGCAATGATTTCATTTTCTGAGGCTTCTGCCATGTGTCCACAGCATTTTTGTATTTTAATATGTGAGTTTTTAATCAATGCTGAAGGTAGAATATAATAATTTTTATTATGCTCTTGTTTTTTTAAATATTGTTCGTGTTCTTTTAAAAAATCATTAGAATCTATTTCAACGATTTTTGAATATGTTGTTCCAGCGTCTAGATAAATCATCTTAACCTCAAAAATGCTTCAATTTTTGCTTTTATAGAATTGTTTGCAAAATCATCAATATCTACATATAATCCGTTATATTTGTCTGCTAAATATTTTGCAAGTTGTGCTTTTGCACAAAATGCTTGTGCATAAAATACTGTAGGCACATCTTCATCAATATGCATTTCTAATTCAATATCAGCAGGTGTACCTGCTTCTACACATCTAATCCAACCATATACGTGTGTTGTATTTGGAAATAGATTTAATATTTCCATATCATTTGGTGGCACACCCCAAAATCCGAATTCTGCTTTTGTTTGTGGTAGGTCATAATGTTTTGGGGTGATAATGTTACCCATTATAGTATCAACTTTTTTAAATAAGGGTAGGTTACTTGTTGATATTACAATATCGTTTTTCTTTGTTGTTTGTTCATAGATTGTTTCAACAACATTAAAACCTTTATCTTTGAGTACTTGTGCAGCGAACCAACCACTATCGCATTTATCTTTGCCAATTGGAGCAACGATTTTGACAGGTTTTAATTCCATTGAATTATTTATAACATTTTTTATGATTTTACAATATGATTCTGGTAAAATTTTATAATCAGGGTAATTAAAATCAATATCCAAATCAATCCATTCGGCATTTGGATATTCTAACTTTGTTTCTTCTACTACTTGTGGGTTTGGGTATCCCCAAAAACCTATAATTTCCCTACTCATATATAAATTTTACCATAAACAATGTTAGTCATTTTTTACAATGTATTTTTGTAAAATTAGTTGTTTAAGTGCTTTTGCATTAACTGCTTGTGGTTCAATTTCAAGTAGTTTTTCTAGATATTCAAGTGCTTTATGGTATTCACCTAATTTCTTTTGTGCAGCAGCCATTGCGAATAATGCATCTATAAATTTGTTATCTAATTCAAGTACTTTTTCTAAGTCTTTGACTGCTTGATTAACATCAGGATTTGGAATATCTTTTCTTGAAAGAAGTATTCTTGCCTTGTTGTAATATGCATCTGTCATTTTATCATTAAGTTGAATGGCTTTAGTGTAATCAAGAATTGCATCGTCAAATCTTTCTAATGCTTGGTTTGCTACACCTCTATAAAAATATGATATTTCCCAATCATTTTTTAACTCAATTGATTTAGTAATATCATCAATAGCATCTTGAAATTTCCCGTTATGAATTTTTTCTATACCATTATCAATATATGTTTTATAATCTGTCATTTGATTATTCCTTATTTAAACTTTCACATAATGCTTTGCTTGAAAGTGCTTCTTTTGTAAACATTTCAATAAGTTCGTTTTCTTCTTTACTAATACCATATTTAAATAGGTGTTCATTCAAATATTGGGCAGTATTATTGTTTTCTGTAAGATTTCCTAGTTCTTTTTTTAGGAATTTATACATTTGTGCTTTCATCAAATCTGCTCTGAAATAATTTTGATAATATCCTGGATGTGATAAATAATGTGGTATTGTTGCCCATTCATTATTTAATTCTTCTTCTTTATTTGCACCAGTATATTTGCATTTTAAATCGTGCCATAATTGGCTTAAATTTTGTTCTGGATTTTCATACATTCTTTTTTCAAATTCAATGATTAACATACTTCGATTTATGAATTTTGCTTCTGTTTTTTTATGTTCTCTTTTGAATTCTTCTAATATATCAGTTGGTACAATTCCATCAAGAATATTTTCTTTCTTTTGTAAATCACCCATCATCATTGCAATTGCTTCTGTCATTGCAGGATATTCTTCTTGATCTAAATATGGTAAAGTTGTATCAACTCCAATATGATATACGCAATGTCCAAGTTCGTGACAAAGTGTATCAATACTGTTTGTATCATTAGTTAAGTTTGCAAGTATTCTAGCATCTTTACCTGCTTGAATATCAAAACAAAAACCGTGTGTATTTTTATTTTTTCTTGGAAATAAATCTAATGTAATTGGCATTTTTTCTATATCATATCCCATGTTTAAATATGCCTTTTTCGCTATTTCAACAATTTCTTCTTTTGTTTTAAGTGATTGATTAACTGCTTTTGCAGGGTTGTTATCTAATAATAATCCGTAATGGTATGCTTTCAATTCTGAAACTTTTATACCATATTCATTTGCTAATTCTTGTTTATTTTCTAATTGTAGTTTATCATTTATGTCTTTTGCATTGTTATAAACATCGTTTAGTAGATTTTGTAAATATTCAGCATCTACTTCGTATGTTTCTTTTAAAGAGTATTCAAAAAAGTTTTTGTAACCTTTTGTTTTTGCAAATTCATTTCGCATTTTTACAAATTCAACCATATCATCTGCAATAAGGTCACCACCTTTTACCCTTGCATTATAGGCTTTTTCTCTTATAGTTGTATCTTTTTGATTTTGTAATATTTTACCGATTTCTGCTTTTGAAATTTCTTTTCCATCAATCATTGGAATATATGAATTATATTTACCAGCGATTTCATTTTCTTTATCTCTCAATGCTTTTTTCATTTCTCCAGCATTAAGTTCTTCATTAAATTCTTTTTCTAAATCTTTTAATTGTTTATTTAGATGTTTATCCGTAAGTCCTTCTTTTTTAAGTTCTTGAAGCTTTTTGTAAATGTCAACATTTTGATATAATTTATAAACAATATCTTGTGAAGTTTCATACGTTTTCATATTCTCTGCTGTACTATTGATATAAAAATTCCAACAATCAATGTTTGCTTTCAATGCTTTTGGTTCTAATTCTGCACAAAACTCATCTCTTATTTTTATAAATTCATTATCTCTAGTCATAAACACCTCTTTCGCTCATATTTTAGCATAAGAGGTGTTTTATGTCATAGTGATTATGAATGATTCTTATTTATCCAAAGAAATGGTTGTTGTCCACTCCGTATGTGAAATCTGGTTGTGGTTGTTCTGGATTTATGAATCTTGTATCAACACTTTCTGTGTCTAAGACAATTTTAGGTTGTTCAACAGTTGTTGCTTCAACTTTTGGTTTTTGTACTATTGAATTATCTATTGGCTTATAAGGTGAAAAATATTCTGCTGCAGGATTTGCATTTTGAGGTATTTCACCAGTTGGTGTTGCGTTTGAAAAATATTCGACTTGTGGACTTGTTTCAGGGTAACCTGTTGGTTTCCAATCTGCAACATAGCCTCTAGCATCAATATCAGATATTTTTATATGTGGTTTTGCATCATATCTTATAGGCTGAGATAGAGTTGATGTTTGTGGTGATGATTCTGTTGAAACATAAGTTGGTGGTTCTGTCGATGTACTTGTTGTATAAGGACTTGTACCAGTTTGTGATGTTTGTGAATATGTTGGTGGTTCCGTTGAATTATTCGGATTTGCTGGAACTACTTCTTGTTGTGGTGGTTTTGTTTCTTGTGGTTCTGGTGGTGGTGGAACTTCATTTTTTAGGCTAAGTTTCCATTTCATTAATTTATCTTTTAAAGAAAAATTGCCACTAGGATTGGCTTTTGCAAAAGCAAAGTTATTTTTTAGTGCTTTTAGTGATTTAAAACCACCAAATAATGATAAACCTATTGTTGACGCACTTTCGCCATAACCTTCATAGGCTTTTCTTGCTTGAGCATCGGTTGTTGCTTTTGATGCAAGTTTTGATGATTGTACAAAATTTGTAATACCTGTGATTGCACCAATACCACTAGCAACGGCAACACCTATTGGACCAGTTAAGGCTATAGCAGTAGCACCGAGAAGTGTTAATGCTGTTCTTGGTACGCTAAATCCGTTTTTGTCACAAAACATTCCGTGTATCATATTGTATGTACCACCTTTTAAGAATGCTTTGACTTTTTCAAAACCTGAAATTCTACCATCATCAGAACCGTCATTGCTATAATACCACGAGTCTTGCGTTAACTGTGGTTTAAGTTTTGGTCCATTTGGATCAGCACATTCTGGATATGTTGCTAGTGCTTCATCTATAGAAGATGGAATAGTACTTTCTAAATATGTTGAACTGTGCATTGGGTCCAACGGATTGAACGAATTTACCATAATAAAATACCCTTAACTTTAATTCCTTATATAATTAAAGTTTTTAATTATGGCAAAATTGCGTTTTTTGTAACACAGTTGTTACTTTAAGCAACAATTTTTGTATTTTTTACCACTACCACAAGGGCAAGGGTCATTTCTGCCAACTTTTGTATTTGGTGTTGGATTTGAAATTTTAATTTGTTCAGCCAAATTACCTTGTGGTACTTGTGTTTCTTCATCTTCTTTTAGCATATCAATTGATGTTGAAAATACTGTTGAATGATATAAAACTGATGTTGAAGAATATATTTTACGTTTTAAAAATTCTGATTTATATGCAGAGATAAGTTCATCAAGTGTATATTCTTTTTCTAGAATAGAGTTAATTTTCTCCATAAAGTTCGGATATTTTGATGCAACTCTTTTGATGATGTTGTCAGAAATTGAGTCATTAGTTAAGAAGTAGTTTATGCAGCCTTTTGCATCTTCAACTTTCGAGTCATCTTCAAATATCATACAGAAAGTTTTGTAGAATGGTATAGAATATAAACCAAGTTCTTTATCAAATATTACACCTACATCATACAATTCTGTATGAGAAGAAAAACCACCTAAAGAATTTTCCAAGAAATTATCATAACTGTTATTTAATTCTTTAATCTTGAAGAATTTGTATTTTTCAAGAGGTTTTGTTGCTTCGTCTTTGTTAAAATCTTCAATTTTATCTTCATCATTTAAGATTCCAATTACTGTATCAGCATGTCTGTTTGTTGTGATGATTTCGTCCGAACCGAAAAGTTTTGTGAATTTTTCGTACATTTTTTCAATGTCATCTTGGATTTCTTTTTCTTTCTTTTCATTATCTTCATACACAAGCCAAGGTGCTTGAACGATTTTTACGATAGCGTATCTTACAGCATCCTTAATTTTGTTTGCTGGTAACATATTATCAATACCGATTAAATAATATTCGTCTTCGTGTTTAAAAATTCTTGCTACTATAAATTCACCAATACCAATTCCTCTAAAATTAGTCATCTTTGTAAGAGAAAGTACGGTATATTGTTTTTCATTTGTTAGATTAAATAATTCAAATCCATTTTTTAAAACTCTAACAACTCTGAATACAGAATATTGAGCATTTAAAAAGCTTTTTGCAATTTCTGGTTTCTTTAAATTTTTACTGTTATTAAAAATTTCAATAACTGATTGTGGTGGTTCACCAAGATTACGTTCGAAAACGTATGGTATAAATAGTTTTTCCATTTGGTTTGGTGATGCATTTAATGCTCCCATAGTTGATAAGTATTCTTGAAAATCTGTTTTTGTAGCATCATTTGTTTGTACAAATTCAAATAATTCTTTAATAACACTATTTATATCGTTTAATTTTTCAATAACAGTCATATTTCCCCTCTCACTTCTTTGTTTAAAGATACAATAAGCATGAGAGAATAACAATACCTAGTGGGTTAATTCTTGTTAATGATTAAGTTGTTTATGTTGACAAAATAAAGATAATAATTAAAACAATAATGTAGAGGATGGAAATGCATTGTTTATAAAAGTAACGAAGAAAAAATATCATTTGAAAAAGATTACAGATGTAATAGTTGGTGATAGGAAAAATCGACGATATAAGATATTGTTGAATATCTTAAAAACGATTCATTTACCACTAATTAAACGATAGGAGAAAATATAAAGAGGGCACTCATTATGAGTACCCTCTTTTAAAGTTATCTAAAATTAGTTAGATGACTACTTGATTTCAACAGTAGCACCAGCTTCTTCTAATTTTTTCTTAAGTTCTTCAGCTTCAGCTTTTTTAACGCCTTCTTTGATTGCTTTAGGAGCGTTATCTACTAAATCTTTAGCTTCTTTTAAGCCAAGACCAGTGATAGCTCTAACTTCTTTTAATACAGCGATTTTGTTAGCACCAGCTGATGCAAGAACGATAGATACTTCAGCATCTGCATCGTCTGCAGCTGCTGCTGCACCACCAGCTGCTGGAGCTGCTGCAACTGCTACTGGAGCTGCTGCTGATACGCCGAATTTTTCTTCCATAGCTTTTACTAATTCAGAAGCTTCTAATAAAGTTAATTTTTCGATTTCTGCTAAGATAGTTTCTACACTCATGATTTTCTCCTTTTTATTTTATTTGAGTAATTTACGTTTTGTACTGCACTAAGCAGTTTTTTGGTCTCTAACAGCAGCCATAGTTCTTGTTAATTGAGACATAACTGCATTGATAGAGTTTGCGATACCTGATGCAGGTGAATTGATGCAACCAAGCATTTTTGCGTAAATTTCTGCCTTTGTAGGTAGAGTTGCCAATGCTTTAGCTTCATCAGCTGACAATAGCTTGCCATCTAATGCTGCACACATGATTTCGCCTTTTTTAGTTTCTTTAATGAAATTTGCTAATGCTTTTGCAGGCATAACTTGGTCACCATAACCAAATGCTATAGCTACAGGTCCTGTAAATGAATCAGACAAAACTTCAAAATCTGTACCTTTGAAGGCAATCTTTGCTAATGTGTTTTTTGTTACCATATAGTCGCCATCTTCTTTTTGAAGAGCACGTCTAAGTTTAGTAATTTCTTCTACTGACATACCTTTGTATTCAGTAACAATAGCAACTTGTGCCTTTTCAACTTTTTCTTTAATTTGAGCGATTTTATCACTTTTAAAGGCTTTTGTTGACATGTTTTGCTCCTTTGTTTTATTTCTTTTTGTTTTCGACCTATTGTTTGCAAAGTAAAAAGACTTTGCGTAGTTTTATAACCGCAAAATCCTTACACATAATACTATTTTAATTTCTCGACTTGTGTAACCTCGGTTAGTCGGTCTCACCTTTTATAACGTGATGGTCTGAAAATCTGAGATTCTCATCTACGACAAGGACTCGCACCTTGTATCACCACCAACATAACTAACTGTCTGCGGTTTGTGTATTCATAGTAGCAAATAAATCTTAAAAATCAAGTGGATTATTAATATTTGTTGATAAATTTTAAGAAATGTTATATAATCTGCATGTCAATTTATATTTACTACTAAAAAAGAGGAAAACTATCATGAAAAAATTACTTGCGACTTTTTTAGTTTCAAGTTTGCTTAGTTTAAACATTACTCCAGTTCTAGCAATGGACAATATATGTTCATCAAGACTAAAAGATGTAGATTGTGGGTATTGGGCAAGCTCTGCTATTGAAACTGTTGTTAATGATGACATTATGAGAGTGGATGATTGTGGAAATTTTAATCCTGATAATGCCATAACAAGAGCAGAATTTGTAACTGCTTTATTGAAGGTTTTATCTAATGACAATTTAGATGTAAAAACTGAAAATAAATATTCAGATATAACTATTTCTGATTCTTATTACAATGATATTATGCGTTCTGATTGTTTGGGATTGGTTTATGGTTATCCAGATGGAACATTCAAACCAAATCAAGCAATGTTGCGTTCAGAATGTGTGTCAGTAATTAGTCATATTACTAAGGATAAATACACTGATACTAATATTCTTAATTCTTTTACTGATAAAGATGATGTTCCTTTATGGTCAAGAAATGAATATGCGAAAACTATTAATTATGGTATTTATGTAAATTATCCTGATGCAAACAAACTTGAACCAAATAGAACTCTTACAAGAGCAGAGGCTGCAGTTATTTTGTCTAAATTGAAATCAAAATTAACTTGTGTAAAACCTCAATATGTTGGTGAAGTTGAAACATTGTTAGGTACAGAACATTTGAGTGTTTGTGAAAAAGCACCAAACAATATTGTTAAAATTACAAACCTTAGAAAAGTTGTTACTAAGGGTAATGTTATTATAGTTGCTTTTGATGACAAATTTATGTCTAAAAAACATAAAACAGGCGATATTGTAAACTTTGTTCTTCCAGAAGCATTATATACAGATGAAGGTACATTGTTGTTACCTCAAAATACAAAAATTGTTGCTGAAATAACGAGAATACAAGCACCTAAAAAGTTTAATAAAAATGCAAGAGTACATCTTGTTTATAAATCAATAGTTTTACCAGATGGTAGATGCTACAGTATGTGTGGTAAACCATTTACAAAAGATTCAACATTGAAAGAAGGTCCTTGGATGACATTCTGGAAGTTGTTCTTGTCAACTGTTGGTTTAGGTGTAGTTGGTGCTGGTGCAGGTACTGGTTTCGCATTTATTCCAAACCCAGCAAAACTTGGTGTAGGTTTTGCAATTGGTATTCCAGTTGGTTGTACTGTTGGTTTAATAATGGGACTTTGTACTCCTGGTCTTAATTATAAGGCGAAAAAAGGTGAACAAGTTATGGTTCTATTGTTAGATGATGCGAGTATAAATAATAAATAGTAATTATATTTAATAAAAAAGACTCACTATTTTTTATAGTGAGTCTTTTTTTATTTAATGATAGTTGTTTTTTTATATTATATTTGTTTAATTGTTATTTCTATTTTCTTCTTGAATTATTTGACTAGTCGCATTATTACGCTTTTGCAAAATTTCGATATAATTTAAGACAGTTTTATAATCTATTTAATTTTTTAATTTGCCAAATTATTTCGCAACATTTCTTTGATTATAATATTTTAACTGTTTTCTTTCTTTCGGAGTTGCTAAGCCCCAAGAAAGAAAACAGTAGAAAAAGAAAGAAAAGGCACGCTAAAGTAGGCACGAAAATATTAGCACTCAACCATTGAAGCGAATAACTCGTGATTTTGTATATTTTTAATGTTTCAAAATCACTCAAACAAATTCGCTATAGGGTTTCGTTTATATTTTCGTGCCTACTGTGTTGTTTTCAACAACAACTAATAAATACGTCACTGTGAGAAGTAGATTTTTGACTCCGCCGAGCAAAATAATTAAGTATTATTTTGTGAGAGGTGGCGAAGGCGAAAGTCTAGCCCGTAACGTGGAGCAGAACCACGTTTCTGCGACCAGCCGAATAATCTAAAGAAATGAACGACGAAGCAGTCTAGAATAATATTAATAATTTAACAGATTTGGAAATTTACATATATTACATTAATGAAATATTACTATCATTATACGGCTTGTGCCATATAATAAATTTTCTTAACCGATATTATGCATACAATCAAAGATTTCTTTTCTTTGAACCCAAACTTCCATATCCATTTTGTTGCATTCATCTTTTAACAATGTTTGAAAATCTTTAAAAGATTTATTTAACTCAGCAACACTACACAACATGAACATTACAAAATGACCTTGCATCAATGTTTGTTTAATATCTTCGATGTTAACTTGACACTCTGCCAACAAAGTCGCAACTTTCGCTACAATACCAACTTTATCTGCACCAGATACTGTTATAATTACTTTATCATTATTTTTTTGTTCCATTATTAAATCTCCCTTATGAGAATAATCCATTAATCTTATCTACAATATCTTGTGGATCTATTTCATTTGTAACCTTGTTAATATCTTGTGCAATTTGATATAATTTTGCTGCTTCAATTTTGTCGCCAACAATTGTAACTGCTCTTGCTAAGTTAAAATGTGCTAATGCGTAATTTGGGTTACATTCTGCTGATTTCTTGAATAATTCAATAGCCTTTTGTATTCTACCCAAATCATCAAGATAAATTACACCTAAGTTATTATATGCAATATCATAATTTTCATCATATTTTATTGCTAATTCATATTCTTTAATTGCTTCATTTGTATTACCTTTGCCCCAATGTAAAAAGGCTAAATTACAATGGATTTTTGCATTAGTTGGATCAAGTTCTAATGCTTTTCTATAAACAGATAAAGCATTATCAAAATCTTCTTTGTCATAAAAAGCACTACCCAAATTGATATAAATATCTATATCTTCAGGTGTCATTGTGTAAGCATTTTGATATGCACAAATTGCTGCATCAAGGTCATTTTGATTTTCTTGATAAACAAAACCTAATGTTTGGGCAATGATACTTGTCCATTTTTTATTTGGGTTAAGTGTAATTGCTGTTTGATATTGAGCAACTGCAAGTTTGAATTCACCTTTGATATAATATAAATTTGCTAAATTTGAATGAAAATCAGGTACAGTTGGCATAATAGAAATCAATTTTTGATAAGTTTCAATTGCTCTATCATAATCACCTTGTTCTTCATACGCTTGACTTAAATGTCTATATGCAGGAATATTCAAACTGTCCAACCATATAGCCATCTTATATTCGGTAATAGCATCTTCAAAATGTCCCATTGCAAGATAAGCATCACCTAACAAACAATACAAAGGAACAAAACCAGGTGCTTTGTCTATTGTTTTGATGTACAAATCTATTGCAGTATCAAGACGTCTAATTTGAATATAATAAAAAGTCAAAAACAAAATTGGCATGAACTGTAAATATGAAACAGTCTTGATAGCGTTTGTAATTGCGTTTTTATCAAATGGAAATGTCAATATTGATAAGAATTGTTCAAATCTTGATTGACAACTAACTTTAAAGTTCTTAAACGCAGATGCTTGATACAATTTGTGTAATAAGAAGTGAGCACGAGAGTTTCTTAAAGGTTTGAACTTAACTGCTTTTTTAGCCGCTTGGATTGCTTCAAAGAAATATGCTTTTCTTGTATAAGTTTCTGCTAAAACATAATATGCATCAGCATATTCTTTATTTTGTTCCAAAGCCATATTCAGATAATTTATTGCTTTATCTAAATCACCTTTGTAGAATTGTGCTCTACCAATTTTATAATATATTTCGTAAGAATCAATTGCTGTTTCTAATGCACACTGATATTCAGTAATTGCTTCATCAATATATTGACAAGAATTGAAAATATCTAAATGCCAATCCAAATACAAGTCACCTAATCTAATATGTAATTTTGCATTGTTAGGTTCTTTTTGCAAGTCTAATTGACATCTTTCAATTGCTTTTTTAACCTTGTCTTGTTTATTATTTTTTTTATCAGATGAATCGTTTTCAACAATATTCTTCATTTATTTCTTCCATTCTTAGTTTTTATTTTGCTAGTGATAAACAATAATCCACCAATTTTTGTCTATCTGTATAAGATATTTTTTCTATTAACATACGATGTATGCCATTAGGCAAACCTGTTTTATCCAAAACTTTTCCTGTTAATATTATTTTACCAATAGTATCTGATAAATACAACATTATTTCAAATTCTGAATTAACATCTAATGGAATATTCGAAAAAAATCTTAAACCCCTAACGCTAATATCAATTAAATTTGTATCAATATTGCCTAACAATGGTCTAAAAATAGTCATTGGGCAGTTAGATTGATAACGTGGAGTTTTTCTAATATCTTCAATCTTTGCAGATTTTTCATCATAAGATATTTCCATATCTGTTGCAGATATTATTTTTAATACTTTAGAATTAAATATAACAAGTCCTTTGGGTGTATAAACTTTTACATTTAAATCGTAACCATTTTCAAAATCTTTAAAATCATTTTTTTGATTAGCAGTTAATGAAATTAGAATTTTATTATTATATTTTTTCTTGATAAAACAATCGACATCAAGATAATCTAAACCTGATTCAGAAATAACTTTAGTTTTTTGTTTTTCGTTTAATAAATTCATAGAAATATTGTAAATAACACATTGTAAAAAAGCAAGTATTTAGACCATTTTAGAGCCTTTAAGAATTTATTTTTCCGGCTCATAATTTTTTTTAAATTCTGGAGATTGTTTAATTAAAGTTCTATTTGTAGGATTATTTTTTTCTCCATATTTATAATGGATTTTATCAGTATTATATGATGGAATATCTTTCCAATATTCTGTTCTAAAATCATAAGA
>JBNMJS010000026.1:0-21070 GCA_050873965.1 Cyanobacteriota bacterium
TAAAATTTATAAAATATATTGCTCAAGATGACAAAATCTCCGTCATACTGAGGCTTTAGCCGAAGTATCTATTAATTTTATTATAATATTTTTTCTAGACTGCTTCGTTGTTCATTTCATTTACTTCTCGCAGTAATGTAATTTTACAAGTGATACATAAAATTCGACCTTAACGTAATGAACCATCATTGTTTTATTCTGCTCATTGTTGAGGTGTTTGAGTGAATTTACTAGCATATAAAAATATTTGTAAATTCACGAGTTCCGAAACTCTATGCAGAATAATTACAAATGATGTGTGAATGAAGTTCAGGTCAGGAGTTTCTTTGTGCAACGTTTCTTTGCGGTCAAAGAAATGTTGCGAAATAATCAAGCAAATTAAAAAAATAAATAAATTTCAAAACTGTCTTGAATTATTTATTCTTCGTTATAAACCATTTTTTTACGTAGTTTCCATTGACATACGACCAATACAAATATTATTGCAAATAAAATATATGCAATTGCACTTGCTTTGCCAGCCTCAAAGTATTCAAATGCGTATTTATAGATTGAATAAACAAGTACCATTGTGCTATTCTCAGGTCCACCCTGTGTCATCATATATATCAAGTCGAAAACCTGGAATGAACTAATAGAAGTTATAACAATTACGAAAAATATCGTTGATGACAACAATGGAATAGTGACATGTCTAAACGTATTCCAAGCGTTTGCTCCATCAATTTTTGATGCTTCTAGCAAATCTTGGTTTATCGTAGCAAATCCTGACAAAAAGATTATCATATTATATCCAATAAGTTTCCATACAGATACAATAATCAATGCTGGCATTGCATAAGCTTTGTCATACAACCAATTTATATGCAAGTGCAAAAATTGATTTAAACAACCAATATTAGGATCAAATATCCATTGCCATACAAGTGCTATAACTATCATTGGTGTAATAAATGGTATAAAATAAGCCGTTTTATAAAAATTACTACCCCTAATTTTTGTGTTTAAAATAGATGCTAAAATCAAAGGTATAACAACACCCAACAAAGATACTGAAATAGCATATACAAAAGTGTTACCCAATATTTTTAAAAATAGTTTATCATTTAAAATAAACTTATAATTATCTAATCCTACAAATTGAATATCGTTTAGCAAATCCCATTTCGTGAAACTTAATGAGAATGAAAAAATTACTGGAATAATTATAAATATAAATGTTCCAATAACAGCGGGCAAAATAAATAACCATGCTGTCATTGTGTTTTGATATTTAGATTTTAAAAATTGAAAATTCTTCATATTTATACTACATTATAACTAAAATATAAGCGATAAAGGAGAAATTAATGATAGTTGATACAGCATTCGGCAAAAATGATATACGTGGTATTTATGGAAAAGATGTAACAGAAGAATTGTTCTACTATACAGGACGTGGTTATATCTCATATCTTTCTAATAATTTAGAAAAGAATCCATCTGATATTTGGGTTACTGTTTGTCGTGATGCTAGAACTCATTCTCCAGCATTGACTGATTCGCTAATAAAAGGTGTTCGTTCTACTGGTGCTAATGTTGTCGATTTAGGTTTAGCACCTACACCAATTGGTTATTATTCAGAAGTTGCTGGTGTCCCAACTGAATATACAAGAGGAAATGCTATTTCTGGTGCGTTAATCGTTACTGCAAGTCACAATCCAAGTCAATATAATGGTTTGAAAATGACTTTTAGAAAACAATCTCTTGGTGAAGAACAAATCAAAATCGTTAAGAACTACACAATGGAAGAATATCAATACCAAAAACCAGTATTATTAAATGGTTCATTAGTTGAATATGATATTATTCCTCAATATACAAAAGAACTTAAAGCAGCGTTCCAAAATATGGCACAAACTATCAATGGTTCAATAAAAGTTGTTGTAGATAGTGGTAACGGTACAGGTGGTGTTGTTGCACCAAATCTATATAGAGAATTGGGTTGCAAGGTTGTTGAATTATTCTCAATGCCAGATGGACGTTTCCCTAACCATCACCCAAACCCTAGTGATCCTAAAAATTTGGAAGATATTAAAAGAGCAGTTGTTGAAAATAAAGCAGATTTCGGTATTGCTTTTGACGGTGATAGTGACCGTATCGGTGTTGTAGATTCAAAGGGAAGACAATTGACTGGTGACAAATTACTTTTAATTTATGCATTAGATGTTATTGAAAAATACAAAAATAAAGGTGAAAAACCTGTCGTTGTATCAGAAGTAAAATGTTCTCAAGTATTGTACGATACAATTGATAATTGTGGCGGTCAATCTGTTATGTGTAAAACTGGTCACGGATATATCAAGGCTATGATGAAAGAAAAGGGTGCAATTGTTGCTGGTGAAATGAGTGGACATACATTCTTTAAAGATAGATATTATGGTTTTGATGATGCAGTTTATGCTGGTTGCAGAATTATTGAAATCGTAGCAAAACACAAACGTGAAAATAGCGAGTTTGTAGTAGAAGATTTGTTGAAACCGTTTGATGAGGTTTGCACTTCTCCAGAATTAAGATTGCCTTGTCCAAATGAATTGAAGAAACCTGTTTTGGAAGGTTTTAAACAATATGTAAATGAAAATCAACGTTGTTTTGGTAATCCTATCAAAGATATTATTACATTAGATGGTATGAGAGTTGTCTTTGATGGTGGTTTTGCTTTGATTAGACAAAGTAATACAGAACCTGTATTTACATTGAGATTTGAAGGTAAAACTGAAAAAGAATGTGATATATACAGAACTGTTATGGTAGAAAAATTAAACGAACTTATTGAGGAATTAAGCAAGGTACAGTCTTAATATATTGCTTTTTTTGTCTATGTATATTAAAATTAACTGTATATTATAGGAAAGGTTAAAACAAAAGGGAAATGACCCAGAGTATTTATTTTAATTTATTTGTAGTTGTCCTGTTAATATTAGCAAATAGTTTTTTCGTTGCCTCAGAGTTTGCGATGGTGAAAGTTCGTAAGACAAGACTTGAACAACTTTCAAGTGAAGGTGATTCTACTGCAAAACTTGCTTTAGGTATGACAGAAGATATAAATGATATGCTTGCAGCAGCACAATTAGGTATTACAATCGCTAGTGTTGGACTTGGTTGGGTTGGTGCTAAGACAATTGCAGATATTTTACATAAAGTTTTGATTGTGGCACTTCCTTTTGCTGATAAATCTTTCTGTTTATGGATTTCTGTTCCATTATCATTTATTTTGATTACTTATTTTGAAGTATTATTAGGTGAACAAATCCCTAAATGTGTTGCATTACAAAATCCTGAAAAGGCTGCTTTGTTTGTTGCTAGACCAATGAAACTTACAATGGTTATTCTAAAACCTTTTGTTTGGTTCTTGGCTACTTGTGGTAACAAAATTCTTGAATTCTTCAAACTTAATGCTTGTGATAATCAATTAGTGCATACAACAGAAGAACTTGATATGTTAGTTGATGCAAGTTATAACGAGGGAGTTTTGAATGAAACAGAAGCTGAAATGTTGCATAATATGTTTAAGTTCTCTGATTTAACTGCAAAACAAGTTATGATTCCTAGAACAGATATGATGTGTATTGAAACAATTACACCATTAGAAGAAATTAAAAAAATTACAGCAGAAAATCAATATACTAGATATCCTGTTTATGAAGAAAGTATTGATAAAATTTTAGGTTTCTTGCATGTAAAAGATTTATATACAAAAATGCTTGAAAGTGATGATGAACACATCAATTTACAAGAATTGTTACGTCCAATAATGCTTATTCCAGAAACAATGACTCTTGATAATTTGGTTATTGAGTTCAGAAAACGTAAAAGCCAAATCGGTATTGTTGTTGATGAATTTGGTGGCACATCTGGTTTAGTTACATTGGAAGATGTATTAGAAGAGATTGTTGGTGAAGTGCAAGATGAATTTGATGAAGATGAAGAACTTGATATAAAAGAAGTTGCACCAAATACTTATGTTGCTAGTGCAATGGTTAGAATTGATGAAATTGCAGAGTTCTTTAATATAGAAGAAAATAAATTTGATTTCGAAGATGTTGAAACAATCGGTGGTTTGGTTGTTAAAATCTTGGGTAGAATTGCTCAAGTTGGTGATGTTGTTGAAATTAAAGAACAAGGTCTAAAATTTACTGTACAAAAAGTTGAGGGTGCAAGAGTTACTAGACTTGTTGTACAAAAATATGATATTGAACCTCAAGAAGAAGAAAATAAATAGGCTTTGTTTTTATTTAATTTTTTAAATTTGTTCTGTTAATATTTATTAAGAGAAATTATTTTACATGGCAAATAAATTTCTTGATAGTTATTATATCGGTGTAATGATTATGTAACGAAAAGAGGTTTAATAATGAATTTAAGTATCAACTCTGTAACTCCAAACTACAACGCAAAAAATTGTCAAAGAAAAAATAATCCAAACTTCTGTATGGCTATTAAATTTACTGAAAGTGGTATGAAAGAAGTTAAAAGACAAGCAATGAAATTGAGTGATGTTGCTAAAGATGGAAATGTTTCTCCATACGGTCAATATTGGCAACATATTAAAACTGCAATAGCAGAAGAAGCTCAAAATCCTGAAAATATTATCGTAGATAAAAAATTCGGTATGCATAGATTAACTGCTACAGTTGTTGATTCAGATGCTGAAACTGCAGTTAAAAATACTAAATTTTCTCAAGGTTTATTTAGAAAAAATGGTGATTTGAAATTCTTAAATGAATCAAGAGAAGGTGTAAGAAAATTGCATGATTCAAATGCTAATATTGAAGATTTTGAAATCGCAGAAAAAGCAGATTTTAAACCAGGCAGAGCTTTGGAAGAAGCTGAAGCAGAAGCCGCAGAGTAATAAAAAGAAATTAACATCCAGTTGTAAAAACCAGTTAAGACAACTTAACTGGTTTTTCTTATTTTATAATTTAGACTAGCCCCTCTTTTAGTGCTTTGACGGCTGCTTGTGTTCTATCATCTACTACGAGTTTTTGTATGATATTACAAACGTGTGCTTTTGCCGTATGCTCACTTATTGTCAATGTTTTTGCTATTTCACTATTTGTTTGTCCATCAACTACAAGCTTAAGAACTTCGTATTCTCGTTGGGTTAAGTTTGAATGTGTTTCTCGAAACCCTGCTCTTGATAATTGTCTTGCAGGTATTACACCACTATTTCTATCTTTGATGTATGGTACGACTTTGGGATCAAGCCACATTGCACCATCTTTGATTGTTTTAATTATTATCATTAGAAATTCGGTATTAATATCTTTGTGGATATATCCATTTGCTCCGGCAGTTAGTGATTCGCAAACTTCTTTATCAGAGATATGAGAAGTTAGCATTATTATTTTAGTATTGAAACTGTTTTGTTCAAGTATTCGTTTTGTTGCTTCAATGCCTGAAAAATCGGGTAAGCCTATATCCATAAGCACAATGTCAGGTTTTAATAGTCGAGTTTTTTCGACTGCTTCTTTACCGTTTTGTGCTTCTGCAATTATTTCCATTTCAGGGTATTCATCAAATAGTGATTTCAGACCAATTCTCATTAGTTTTTGGTCTTCTACAAGGATTATTCTAATAGTCATAAATACTCCTTCTATTATTATTTTGCATTTTTATCATACAAGGGATAAAAAACTATAATATTGGTTGAATATTTTGTTATTCGGTCATTATTATAAATTTATGATTGATAATGAAAATTATGTTTTAAACTTTAATTTTGTTGTGAATGTTGTTCTACTGCATTTTGTATGTCGTGTCTTGTAATGATACCTTTTACTCTATTTCTTCTATCTGTAACGACAAGCCATTCTGTATTATTTGTATGTAGTCTATAATATGCAATATATAAATTTTCATCTGGCAAAATTGTTGTTGGTAGAGGGTTCATTATTTTTTCTAATGTTGTGTTAGGTTTATTACCTTGAAATAGTGCATCTTCAATATTTGATTTAGTTACAATCCCAACAAGTTCAGATTTTTTATTTAATATTGGGAATGCTTTGTGTTCAGTTGTATTAAATTTATTGAAAACTTCTTGAAGTGTTAATGTTGTGTTTACAGATTCTGCATTATAAGACATAAAATCTTTAACTTTTAGATTATATAACAATTTTGCTTCACCTGATTTGATAGATTGATTAACTATCAATAACGAATAAATAGGTTTATGTCCTAACTTTTCAGCAACAAGGTCAGCAATAGCAGCACTAAGCATTATTGGTAAAATATGACTGTATCCACCAGTCATTTCAAAAACCATTACAACTGCCGTTATTGGAGTTCTTGCAACGGCAGATAAAAATGCCCCCATTCCAATTAGAGCCATTGCCGTAGGACTAACATATAAGCCAAAATGTTCAGCACCTAAGCCTGTTAAATAGCCTAAGAATGAACCAAGCATTAGCATTGGTAAAAATATTCCACCTGCTGCACCTGAACCGAAACAAAGTGGTGTGATAAAGAACTTAGCAATAAAAATAATAAGTATTGTTAGGAATGTGAATTTATTTGCTAATAACATATCAACTGCAGAGTTCCCAGAACCTAAAACAAATGGAATGTATAAACCAATAGTACCTGTAATCAATCCAGCAATAGCAGGTTTAAACCAGTCTGGTATTTTAGATAATTTGTCGTATAATTTATTGTTTAAAAATATAACTTGAGCAAATATAACTCCTAAAACTCCGGCAATAAGTCCTAATACAATACATACAAATATTGTTTGTATTGATACATAAGGTGATAATACTGGAATTTTGAATGATGGATTTATTCCTAAAAAATATCGAGCAATTGATGCTGCTGTAACAGTTGCAATTAATACTGGAAATAAAAGTGCCGGTGAAAATTTGTTCACAAGTTCTTCTAGTACAAATAATGTTCCAGCAATAGGAGCATTGAATGTCGCAGCAATACCTGCTCCAGCACCTGATGCAATAAGTTTATCCTTATCAGTACCTTTCATTTTAAAGAATTTGCCAACTAATGCTCCAGCACCTGAACCTAATTGTACACTTGGACCTTCTCTACCTAGTGACAAACCTGTACCGATACCTGCGATACCTGCAAAGAATTTTACAAAAATACTTCTTATTCTTGTGACATTTCCCATTCTTGCCATTGCCATTTTAACATAAGGTATTCCGCTACCTTTTGTTTCTGGTGCTATTTTGCAAACTAATAATCCTGAAATTAACCCCCCAAGTGTTGTTATTAGAGGAAATATTAATAATTTTTTTGAAAAACAAAACGGTTGAATATAGTTTTGAATTATATTGAAAGTCTTTGTTATGCTTACTTTGAATAGCACAACTAAAATACCAGCAATAAGTCCTGTAAGGATTGCTTGTATAATGATTTTGCTACGTGTTATTTCTTTTAAAAAATAACCTGTTTTTCTGTATAATTTTCTACTAATTATCATCTTAATAATTATATGACAATCGAAGTATATTGTATATTTTTAATATCTTAGAGGAATTTTTGATTTTCTAACGTCAATATTTTCGTAGCCATAGTTCATTAACATTCTATTTGTACTAGCGTAAAAAATTCTTTCATCAAGAGTTGGACCTATGTTTACATTAGATACGGTATTATGTGAAAAATTGTATTCTATATATGGTATAAATAATCCATTTTTTTCAATAATTTTGGTTTGTTTTGCTGATTTAATATCAACGCCATTAACAAGAACAATTCTGTATTCTTTTTCATTATGGAATTGTGGATTTTTGAAGAATAAACTTACAATTGATAAAATATCTATTAATTCAAAAATTAAATCAAATAGGTGTACTTCGTAATTTTTACGTGTTTTGGAAAGATTTTTGAATTGAGTATTCCATTTTTTGAAAATAGATGTTAGTACTTTGGCTTGTTTTTTCGTATCATAAATTACACTACCATATATTGGGTGAAATTCTTTATCAATCATATCTTTGATTAACAGTTCTTTATTAAAACCAATATTATAGCCTGTATAGCTTTTTCCCTTTGAATAATTATTCCAAAGAGTTAGGTTATCATTTTCAGAAGAAAATGATGTAGTAAAATATTCTAGTTCAATTTTTGAATCAATTTCACCATCAATAATATGTTTATATTTACTTATGAAATGATTTTTAATCTTTTCAAAAATGTCAGTTTCTAAATTTGGCGTTTCGTCAATAAGTTTAACGATTAATTTGTATGAATAAGCAATTTCATCTTTATCATTCAAATAAAGAGCATTTGAAAATCTAATTGTAGCAGATTCTAAAATGTTTAGAAGCTTTTCAGGTTTTGTATAATGATATATGGTTGAATTTTTATCGTTATCTAAAATCTTTTTTATTTTAGGAATTTTTTTTAGTAAATTATCAAAATAACTCATTCATACCTCTTTTTTCTTATTGTAGCATACCGTTATAAATTTTTATATATTGTAAATTCACTTAATTTTTTTGATGAAAATAGTACTTTTTGTAGGTGATATTAGGGTGAAAATTAGGCAGATTTTTGATTCTCGATTACCCTAAGACCATGTAACCATGCATGTTACAGACATGTTAACTTTTGTAACGAATTAAGTTCTTCTTGAAATCAGCACCTCTAAAAAAACTTTATATACATGTAAGATTTATCCGTAAGGTAAGAAGAAATGTCAGAAGCGATATTAAACGAAACATTGTTATCGTATGTTCAACGACGCAATCAGATTAACATGCAGATAACTCAATATCAAAACAGCAAGACGCTAGCCACTGCTGAAACTTCTGATTTGGCAGAATGGAAAACTTCCAAATACAGTGCCTTACGTACTGAATGTAAAAATATTTTCTCAATGTCTTATAAGGATTCTACTTATTCTTATGTAGATTATACTGAGATACCTGAATATACAGAAGAAGTTGAGTACATAGATTGTTATTACGAAGCTGAAGTTGCAGATATGACTGCTTGGGAAAGTCAGCTTGAAAACCAAATTACTACATTATCTACAGAGTTGCAAGAAATCAACTCTTACATGGATTCATACAAGACTATGCTATCAGACAACATCAAAAACGATTACAATTATGCAGAGGGCTTGTAATAAACAGATTTACTTACCTAATCTTACTAAATCGAAATTTTTTATGTCGTTCAATGGAACGGCATTTTTTTTATATTCTTTTAAATAAGGATGCAGGATCACGCATTTTGTTCATGAATGCTCTCGCAAAAGAACTAAAGTATGATTCACCTGTATATTCTTTTGATTGCTTTGCTCGTTTAAAGAAACGTTTTGTTTTGAATACAAGAATTTCTGCTTTATTCATATCTTTTGAAATAGGTTCTTCTTCAGGGTGAAGTAGCATATTAAATATTTTATCTTCAAATTTCTTATCTTCTGGTACTTTTACGTTAGTTCCTAAATATCTGTTTGACAAATTCGTTAATGCATAAGTGAATTTTTCAAATCTTGTACCTTTAACTTCGTTAGGAATTTCTAGTCCATTCTTTTTGATATGCGTACCCCAATCTGTTAGGTGGTGTATATCTATGCCACCAAAAGCAAAATGTTGATATGCATGATGTGCTAAAAATACTGTATTAAATTCTTTTGATGGTACTAAAATTTTTGTTCCATTTGGTAATTTTTGCGTATGTGGATTTAGTGATTTGTGCAAGTATTCATCTATTTTGACTGCTTCTGGCATGCGTTCTTTGTTGATAAAATATCTGTGGTTTTCTATACGTACGCCTTTATAGTCAAATTCACTATGTTTTGTTTTTTTAGAATGGTTGTGACTATCTACTTCTAGACCTTTGTTTTCCATCATGTCATTTATTGTGTCATAAGCATTTGAATGGTCTTGAGTTTGTGTACCTTTCATTCTCGCAAAAATATCTATATCTCCACCAAATCTGTGTGTTGGTTCAGGATAATTCATTGATAAACCAATACCTTTTAGTTGTACTGTTTCAATTCCTTTTTTTGCAAATTCTTCGCTAAGTTCTCCTAGAATTTTTTCTTGTTTTGCATGTCTTATTTCAGATTCTTTTTGAATCTCTAACATTTTCATTTCAATATCTTTAGGAATTGTATTTTCTGGTAATTTGTTTGCAGCATCAAGTGCAATACCAGTTACAGATGAATCTTTTGAAATATCTAGCATTGTTTGCCAGTCAGAATAATTTGCACCTTTAAAAACTTTGGAATCGACTGGCTCATCATTTAATGCACCTTTTAATAGTGATAATAACATTCTGGTTGGTTTTTCATTTGGGTTTGTTCCATCAATTTTTTCAACCTTATCAATTCCATTTGTTGAATGTATATTAGTTCGTTGTTGTGCTTTTGATGTATATGCAATTCTATTGTTTGCTGAGATATTATGCGGAGTAATAGTATTCATATTTTTATTTATCCTTCTTACATGTAGTATAAGGACTCTAAAAATAGAATTTGCTATTTTTGTTTATTTCTTTAAAGCTTCATCAAGTGCTTTTTCTAATACTTGAATTTTTGATTCTAAAACTTTGATTCTTGATGAACTTTCTGTTTTATCAATAGACTCTTTTTCAAGTTCTCTTTTATATACATTTAATGATTCTGATGTATTTGAATGTATTAAATTTAAGATAGTTGCACAGATTGAAAAACCAGCAATAAAAATGCATAAAACAACTTCTAATAAAATTTGTTGATTAGTTGCCTGTTTGTATATATCTAGCCCAATATTGTATGCAAAATATATACTTGCACCGAATAATATTAACCAAAATAATGTTATTAAATGTTTTTTCATTGTTTCTCCTAGTGATTTTGTTTGCTTTCTAAAAAATTTAAAACTTTATTTATTTTTTCATCAGGTTCTATTTCAATGTCTATTAATTGATTGTTAAAAGGATTGATGAATTTAAGTTTGTATGATTGTAGAACTTGTTCTTCTGTTTTTATTTTCATTTTCCCAAATCCATAGAGTGTATCATTATATACTGGGTGATTGATGTATGATAAATGAACTCTTATTTGATGCGTTCTACCTGTTTTTAAGTTTACATCTAAATATGTTGCATCGTCAAATTGTTTAAGAATGTGTACTTCTGTAAGGCTAGGTTTTCCATCAGGAGTTACGCACATTTTATTAGGTTGTGATTTGTTTCTACCAATGGGTTTATTTATTATTTTGTCTTCTGTTAAAAGCCCTTTGACAATTGCTCTATAATGTTTTTCAATGGTTCTTTCTTTAATCATTTGAGCAATTTTTTCGTGTGCATCGTTATTTTTTGCAATGATTAAAAGTCCTGATGTGTTTCTATCAAGTCTATGTATTATGCCTTGTCTATATTCCCCATTTATATTTGAAAGTGTTTTGAACTTTGCAAGTAGAGCATTAACTAATGTATTATTTTTTTCTTTTGAAGTCGGGTGAGTTAACATACCAGACGGTTTGTTTACTATTGCTATGTTATCATCTTCATATACAACTTCAATGTTAATGTTTTCAGGTTGTATTTTGTCATGCTCTATTTCATCAAAGTTGCAGATGATTTTATCTTCTGCGTGAAGTGATAATGATGGTTTTACTTTTTTATCATTTACTGTAACTAATTTTGATTTTATTAAATTTTGGATTTTTGTTCTTGATATGTTTTCATATATTGAGGCAAGATAATTATCTAATCTTGTACCAACTTCTGTTTCATCAATAATAAATAATTTATATGTCATTTCTTAAATACTTCTTTGTAATAATAAGATACATTATAGCAAGAACACCCAAATTGATTAATATATCTGAAATATTAAAAACAGGGAATGTTATAAATTTAAGGTTGATAAAATCTTGTACATAACCTAAAGTTATTCGTTCTAGTGTGTTGCAAAAAATTCCAGCAATAAGAATTGATGAATATAAAAATAATAATAGAGAATATTTTTTGTAATTTTTAATAAGTTCGTATGTTATTGCTAATATGGCAATAATAGAAATTATAATTAAAAGTGTTGTCATTTGCTGAAAAGATGAAAATGCTGCACCCGTATTTTGAATATAGACAAAATCAATAAATTTGAAATTATCATTTGTTATAGAAATGTTGTTGAGGATAAAGTTTGTAAGATATAAGTCAAACATAATCATAAAAATTAAACATACAAAAAAGTATATAATAGGATTAAGTTTGCTATTTTGATTTTGTTTCACTCTTTACCTCAATATAGTTGTTTTTAGGTACGACATTAACTCTTCTTATTAAGCAAGCAAAACCTGATAAATTCATGTTGAGTGAATTACTTTGACTTACATTAGGTTTTGTAAATCCAATAGAAGCAATAACATATTCATTGGTATTTTTTGTATTTGCTCGAAGAACACGTTCTAGAGTGTAATCTTGTGCGAATTTTTTGAATACATCTTTTTGAGGTTTTTGAGGATATGAAACAATTTCAGAACTTATTGAAGCAATCGCAAAAACCCATTTTGGAGGTGCAATATATAATTTTGCATCATATTCTTCACCAGCACCAACGAATTGAGGTGCTTCAAAGAACATTGCAACACTTCTAGCATCACCCCAAGCAATATTTATTTCTTCTGAGATAACATTTTCACCAGTTATAATCCAACTTTTGCCGTTACGTTTAAGATAATAAATTACATTTACAAAACTTCTAAGGTCACCACGTTTTTTGTTTTCATTATAAACAGAGGCTGTTGCTATTTCTGAAACATTGGCAACGGCTGTTTCTCCATAGAAGGCAACAGAATTAACGTAGTTTTTATATTGGATACCGTTGTATTGTTCCCATAAATCTTTAAACAAATTTGATGTTGATTGGAAATCAAATCCATCATTACTAATATATTCAGGTGAATAAAATTTAAGAAACTTGTTTAAGTCAGTATTGTTTGCACAAGAAACATGTTCTTGAAAAAATTTTACAACAGAATATCTATTGCTGTAAGTAGATTTTGCTTGATTGAATTTTTCTTTGATTGGCAAATCTTCTGCTAAAACGGCAGTATTTATACTAAAAATTGCTATTAAAACCAATAAAATAAACTTCTTCATAGTGTTAATTATACTAAAAAAAATTAAAATATCATAATTAATAATAAAAATAACTTGCAAAAGATGTTTTATATGGTATTGTATAGAGGTAGGCCCTGGTAGCTCAGCTGGATAGAGCAACCGCCTTCTAAGCGGTAGGTCATGCGTTCGAATCGCATCCAGGGTATATTTTAAAAAAGACCGATTATTTAATCGGTCTTTTTTGTGGATTACTTGTTTATGATAAAAATGGTTTATCGTTATTATGTTATAATGTGTTTAAGAAAATATGTATAAAAACTGTTTTACTCAAAATGATGAATATAAGGCAAAAATTAATGCTCTTAGACCACTATCCAACGAAGCATTGGCACAAGTAAAAGAGTATTACAAAATTGGTTTGACCTATGCCTCAAATGCTCTTGAGGGAAATACTCTCAGCCTTGCAGAAACAAAAGTTGTCCTAGAAGATGGTATTACAATTGGTGGAAAACCTCTTAAAGACCACTATGAAACAGTAGGACATGCAAAAGCTTTTGATGAAATAATTAAATTATCTCAAAGCAAAACTTTTACAGAAGAGGACATTAAGTTATTACACAAGTTCTTCTATGAAAAAATTGATAGTGAAAAAGCCGGTAAATATAGAACTTCTCAGGTTATAATTACGGGTTCAGATGTAGAATTACCAAAGCCGGAAGAACTTGATGAGAAAATGCATGAATTTATTTTGCAGTTACCAAAATTAAAAGCAGAATTACACCCTGTTGAATATGCAGCTATGGTACATATAATTTTTGTAAATATTCACCCATTCGCAGACGGTAACGGCAGAGTTGCAAGACTTTTAATGAATTTAGTATTATTACAAAGTGGCTACAATATTGTTGTTATTCCACCTGTTGTGAGAGCAGATTATATTTCAGCTTTACAAGAAACTAACAAAGGAAATAACGCTGATTTTATAAACTTTATTTCGGAGATGGTTTTAGAATCTCAAAAGGAATATTTAAAAATTATCAGTAGATTTTGATGTTTTATATATTGAATTTAGCATTAAACATAATATTTTTATCGCTACCTGTATGTTTTGCGTTGAATCCTAATCGAGTATTTCCTAGTTGTATGCTAGCGTTAATATTTTTTTTATCTGCTCCAAATGATACGTTGTTCCCATTAATTGAACTTGTAAGTTTTCCATGACTTATGTTTATATTTCTGTCGTTATCATCTGTTTTATTTTGACCAAAAATCCCTAACCTATCAACTGTAAAGTTAATTTGATTATTTTCTTGTTCTTGATTTGAAATATCATTTTTTTGAATTTGTTCAAATTCTTGTAATGCTTTTTGTTCCATATTTTTTATAGCAGTTTCATAACTTTTTTGTAGGGAATTATTCAAATTGCTAATTTGAGATTTAACTTGTCCTTGTACATAATTATCAGTTTCATTTTGAGAACTTTGTGATTGAGATGTATAATCAATATTGTTAAATGAATTTATTACTGCATTTTTGATGTTTTCATATGTAAATAATTTATTACAACTTTGGTTGAAATAGTTGTTAAAATCGTTATTATTGGTTTTTGGTATGGATGTATTACAAGAAACTTGATTTTTTAATGTTGCCATTATTGAATTATCTTGAAGATTTACATTAAGATTTTTGGAGTCATCAAGATTGCTGTAAAATACTGTATTATTTGATTGCTCATTATTTGTCTGTTGTATATTATCATTAACTTTTGTTTGTTTATAATTTGCATCAGGTGTATTTGGTGAATTAGATACGTACATTTAAAGCCCTCATTAGTGTTATATATATTAAGTATATATATGGGCTTAAATTGCTTTTTTATTTAAAATTTGTTATATAATTTAATAAATTTTATAATATTTATTCTTGTGCATAAACTGCTTCTTGCAATTTTGGGGGTAAAATTTTTTTAATAAATATAATGAAATTTTATTTAATACAGTAAAAATAAAATATTAGAGTAGAATACATTCATTATAAGTATTTTTTATATTATTTTCGAGTTCAGATTTATTCCCAATGAAAATATTAAATTGTACTGAATTTTTACCTAATTGTTGCAAGTCATTTACTTCTATAGGTGGTCCAGCAGGTGTTGAACGAGAAGTGTTATCTTTATTTGAAATTAGTCCAGTTGCACGTAGTAAAGGGATTTTTAATTCACTATTAAAAATTTCATATTGTGTAATTCCTTTGGTAATAATACCAACACCATTTGCAAATACTCCTCTTTGCATTGGAGCATTATTTGACATAGCCTCTATACCTCGTTCTTTTGGAAGATTTTTTCTGATGTCATAACTTGAATCAAAATGACGTTCTATAATATTTCCCATATCTTCTGAGTAAGTCGTTTCTATGTTACTATTAGTATCGATTACAAATTGTAAATGGTGATTTTTTTTCGTATTTTCCCATTCAATTAGGAAGTTTAACATTGGTGAATATTTATCTAAACTGATTTGAATATTGAATATATCACCTAATTCTACTTCCAACCATAAAATAGAACGAATTTCACCTTTATATAATATTTTAGAATTTAATATCTTGCAATCCTGTCCATAATCATTGGCATCTGGCCCACAATTATAGCTATCACCATTATCAATAAAGTCTTTGATTTTAATTTCTTTGTTACCAATGAACATTTTATTATTTTTTATAGAGAAAAATATTTTAGAATTACCAATACAGTTATCGGTAATGAAAACGTCTGTTTTATCGTTTAATGGTTTTAAATCAGATATACCATTTTGTACATCTTTTACAGAAACTAAATATGTATATAGTTTAGTGTAGTCTTCTGTTACTGGAATTTTTTGAGTGTCACATAACAAGTTTTTATCAAAACCATTTTCTATTTTTATTATTTGATATGGTAATTTTCCACTAGTTTTTAATTCAACAATACCAGTATATGGTTGTTCTGATAAATTGATGATTTTTGTATTGTTGTATTTGTTTTCAAATTTGATTTCATCAATTATATTGTTTGCGATTTGTAAGATTTTTTTGTACCTTGAAATGTTTTCAAAATGTACATCATCTGTAGAACAGCCACAAATACTATCATGTGCTTGGTTTTGAATAAGCATTTTATAAGCATATTCAATTAGTTTTTCATATTTGTTGTTGTAATATTTTTGTAATTTATCTGCTAAGTGAAGTTTGTAAGACGCTTCAATATTATAATTTTTAATATCAATTCTAGAAGAATAACTTCCCTCTAAAATAAATGTTTTTGAGTTATCTCTTAATTCTCCATTAACTTTAAAGTCATTAAATCTATCTTTTACTATATTAAAGTAATCAAAAAGTGAACCAATTTTTATTTCATAATCTTCTAAAAGATTGTTTACTTGTTTGATTTGTTCTAACAAATCTTTTTCTACTCCAAGATGGTCTGCACCAATTGGTAGTAAAAGAGTATTACCTGATTTTTCAGCAATTTTATCAAGATTTATTTTTAGAAGTTTTGCTTTTTTTTCTATATCATAAGGCGTAGAGAAAATATCATTAAAATATCCTCTGATTAGATTTACTGTATTTATTTTAGTATTATTATACTCCCATTTAAATTCAGCAGGAATATCTCCACAACCACGCCAAACAATTGCTTTATCAATTCCAAACTCTTTAAGAATAGGAATAGTGCAAGCACTGTGACCGAATGTATCTGCAAAATATCCGACAAAGTCTTCACACCCAAACTCTTTTGCTGTTTTGAGTCCTAGTTCCAAATTTTTTCTAAAACAATTTTCATCTGTTAAAAATTCATCAATTAGACAGTAAAAAGGTCCAATAAATAATCGTTTTTCTTTGATGAACTGTTTGATTAGTGTTTCTTTTTCTGGTCGAATTTCTAAATAATCAAGTAATGCACTTGTTTGTCCATCAAAGTAAAAACTAGGTAATGTATTATTTTTAAGCATTTCTAAGACATTATCAAATGCTCTTAATAAACGCATTCTGAATATTTCATATTCTCTATACCATTCTCTATCCCAATGGAAATGTACGTATGCAATAACTTGTTTTTTCATAAAAGACCTCATAATATAGTTCTATTATATCAAATTACATACATTATTACAAAATTATTTATTAGATTTAAGAATTTGTAAGTTTCTTGTTTCAGAAAGGGTTTTTCTAGCATCTCTTAAGATTTTTCTATTTTCATCAGAAAGGCTTAAGCCATTGCATAATCTATCAATGAAACCATTGTTAACCTTAACGGCTTTTTCAAATGCTCCAAGTTCTTCCAATACACCTTTTATTTCTGAAAGTTTGTATCCGAATGTACGTTTAGATTGATAAACCATAGTGTCGCCACTTTCAGCAGTAATTGGTTCCCCACCAAGTTCAAAATGTAGTTTGAAAATTGATTTTAAATCTTGCAATTCTGCTTGCATAGTAGTTACACTTTGTTGTATTCTCAAAAATCTTTCAAAAAGGTAATCAATATTATCTAATTGTTTTACTTGCCAATCGTGTTTTTGTAGATATAGTTTCTTTAATTTTGGATAAGCAAGTGCCAAGCCCATTGTATCGTCCATTGCTCTATGGTGGTTTTCCATCGTTACATGGAACTTTTCTGTTAAAGCAACAAGTCCGTGTGATTCTAGATCAGGACAAATTTCTTTAAACATTTGTTGAGAGTCTATTTTTTCGTTTGTGAATTTTTCCTTGAAAACTCTTTTGTAGGCCTCATTTAAGAATGAGTGGTCAAAAATAGCATTGTGAGCAACAATTGGATACTCGCCAATAAATTCACGTATCTTTGGTAGAATTTCAGCTTCTGTTGGTGCATCAGCAACCATATCTTGTGTAATACCGTGAATTGCGATACTAGATTTTCTAATATGTTGTTCAGGATTTATCAATGTAGAAAAAGAATCTTTAATCTTTCCGTTTTCTAATCTTACTGCTGCAAATTCTATTATTTTTTCTTTTGTATAATCTAATCCAGTTGTTTCAGTATCTAATACTATTTCAATAACTTTTTTTCTTGGCATAATTTACTCTCCAAATGAATAATAGCATAAAAATAATATATATGCTATTATAGTGAGAGAAAATCGAGAAGGAGGCTACAATGGCAATAGATGTAACAGAAGAAACATTTGAAGCAGAAGTTTTAAACTCAGACATTCCGGTAGTTGTTGATTTTGGTGCAAAATGGTGTGGTCCTTGTAGAAAATTGGCTCCTGTTTTAGATGAGATTGAAACTGTTTTAGGACAAAATGCAAAAATTGTAAAAATTGATGCTGATACGAACAGAGAGTTATTGAAAAAATATTCAGTAAGTGGTTTACCAAGTTTGTTAGTGTTTAAGAATGGTGAACCAGTAGAGAGAATGGCTGGTTTAATACCAAAATCTACTATTATTTCTAATGTAGAAAAACATATCTAATTATGGTCGTAAAAATTTTATTTATAGTTTTAATATTATTATCAATACCGTTTATCATTACTTTGAAACGTGAAAATCAAACGTTAAAACAACGTTTCAGAAATATGAACGATTTTTTTGGTGATGTCTTAAATATTGTTAATTCTGTTAGGTATGGTAATTTGTCTGCTCGTGTTGAGGGAGTATCCCCAGATGAAACAAAAGATTTGTCAGAAAGTATTAACAGAATGATAGAAACGCTTAATGATAGAGAACAAATGATTGTTGAATATCAAGCAGAATTGACTAAACAAAATAAATTCTTAACTGCATTAATCAATTCTTTGTCTGATGGTTTGGTTGTACTTGATGAAAATTATGTTATTTTAAGAGCAAATAAGAAGATTATGGAATGGTTAAACCAACCGGTTATTGTTGGTACAAATATAAATGAGTTTATCAAAATTCCTGAAGATAAATCTATAATTGATTTATCTGATGATGAGATATTTTTAAAAGAAAATTCGGAATTATTCTTCAAAGCGAGTACTAAAAAAATTGAATCAAAAGAACATCATGATAAATATATGATGGTGATTACAAATTATACAAACCAAAAAGAGATAGAATCTTTAAAAGAAGATTTTGTCGCAACATTAACACATGATTTAAAAGTGCCAATTATAGCCGAAGCAAATATGCTTGAATTTTTTATAAATGAAAAATTTGGTCAACTTAATGATAAACAAAAAGAAGCACTTAAAACAATGAAGTCGTCAAATAAAGAATTGCTTAGTTTGGTACAAATTGTTCTTGATACTTATAAAGTTAAAGAGGGCGAAATCGAGTTGAACATCAAACCTCTTTCTATTGAAAAATTCTTGAATGAAATTGTTGAAGAAATGCAATCTATTGCTCAAAAAACTAATAATAAGTTGGTTGTTCATTTGCGTTCAGATTTTAATATTGATGTAGATTATGTTCAATTTAAGCGTGTTGTAAAGAATTTGGTTAATAATGCTATTTTGTACGGTTCTCCAAATACTAATATTGAGTTGATTGTTAAACGAAAATGGGATAATGTTCAAATTATTGTTAAAGATTATGGACAAGGTATTTCAAAAGAAGATGTCGATAAAATCTTTAATAGATATTTTTCTGCGAGTAAAAAATTCCGTAAAATTGGTACGGGTTTAGGGTTATATTTATCTCAAAAACTTGTTCAAGCTCATGGGGGTACTTTAACTGTATCTAGTAAAAAAGGCAAATATACTGAGTTTTGTATAAATTTACCTGTATGGGATTAAGAAATCTTTATACGATATAAAGATTAGATAAAGAAAACAGGATTTGTCATTTTTCGCATTATAATAATAATGTGAATAATACTTATATATGGAGTTTTGAAAATGCAATCTGTTAAAGAAATTTTATCAATGCTAAATGAATCAGATAAAAATGAAATTGAAAATATGTTAGTAGGTATTGGTACACCTGCTGTTCCAGAACTTGTTGAACAATTACAAGTTGTTAGAGGTTTAAAAAGAGGTGTTGTTGCAATGACTCTTATTAGAATTGGTGATTCTTCAATTGATTATTTGAAGAAAGCAGCTAAAGATAATAAAGATTTTGAATGGGTTGCTCAATATCTTATTACAGAAATCAAAGGTAGTAAAGCTGCTTAGTTTCTAGAAATATATATAAAAAAGGACTGGCATGTTGTCAGTCCTTTTTGTTTTGAAAAAATATATTATAAAAATAAAAAGTGAACAAATCTTGTTCACTTTTTTACTCTCTTCTTAATTTTAGTGTTTACTAATTTTTTCTCTAAGATTTTACGAGTAATAATCTCTACCCAATGAAATACTAACTGTTTGTTATATCAACTATCTAGTACATAATTTTTGAGTTGTTGTTTGTCAAAATATTGTTAAATGTACTACTTCTATATATTAAAACATTTTTTGTGTTTTGTCTTTATTTTAAGTGTTAACATGACATTTTTTTTACATTAAAATTCGGTAATATTCTATGAATATGGCTTATATTCTTAATCTTTAGAATTTATTGTTTTGGGATAAAAATTTACCAAACTTTTGTAAATATATTTGTAAAATCTATTGAAGTCCTTGTGTAGTGTCATGTTGATACTGTTTTTTTATTCTTTTTTTAACTTCAATCTTAACATAATATTTCTTAATAACATCTTGTAAATTTGAAAAAGTCTTATTCTGTTTATTATGATTGAATATGAAAATAGTAATATTTTAAATAATTAAAATATTACTAATAAAAAAGAGAGAGTTTATTCCTATTTTTTGAGAGAGTTTGTTTATTTGAGAGTTTGTAAATTAAGCTTTTAAATTAATGCATATCGCCATAGATTGTTCCTCTTGTGGTGGATATGTCATTTTAAGTTTTTGTAAATCTTTAAGGTTTTTTGCACAATCAGAAATAGTGTCAGGTGTAGACACCCAACGACAGAATTTTAATAAATCTTTCATTGAATAAACTCGCTCTCTATAATTTGTTTTTTATAAATCTTATTTACATATATATAAAGTA
>JBNMJS010000027.1:0-20612 GCA_050873965.1 Cyanobacteriota bacterium
ATAGAAGATTTTGTTGCAATATATGGAAGTTATACTGTCGTTAACCACAAAAAATACGATAATATAATGATGGAAGATGTGATTAATGAACTAATTAAAATTCTTCCTAAAAAAGATATAAACCTACCTGAAATAAAAACAGGTTATACTCCATCAGAAATAAAAGATGAAAATTTAACATCAAAATATATCTATCCTAGATTACAAGAATTTTTCAAAGAAAATGATTGTTTATTTATGGAAACAGGTATAATTCCACACGGTTTTGCGGGTTCAAAATTACCTGATAATGTAATGGTAAATACTCAAACACTATGGGGTTCTATTGGTTGGGCAACACCTGCAACTTTCGGTGCTAGTATAGCACTAAAAAATAAAAGACGTGTTGTACTATTCACAGGTGAAGGCTCTCATCAACTTACTGCTACAGAAATCAGTAATATGATGCACCACAACCTTAAACCAATCGTAATCGTTTTAAATAATGGTGGTTACACAATCGAAAGAATTTTATCGAATTCACCTGATGACAATTTCAACAATATTAATCAATGGAATTATTCTAAACTTCCAGAAGTATTTTCAGGTAATGTTTGGATTGCACAAGCAAAAACAGATAAAGAATTTAATACAGTTCTAAAACTAGCAGAAAAACAAGACAAAATGTGTTATATAGAAGTATTTACTGAAGAAATGGATATTCCATTTATTACTCAAAAAACTATTGAAAAACTAAAAAAAGCATAAGTTTTTGAAATAATTTGTAACAGTAGATTTTTATATCAAAGCATTTATTATATAATTACGGAATGGTGAATTATTCAAGACAACTACAAACCAACAAATCTGTTAAAATCACAGGTGGAGAATTTCTAGTTAACCTTTTAATCAATGAAAAAGTTGATACAATATTTGGTTATCCTGGAGCACCTATATTACCCATTTATGATGCATTATCAAAAACAACAGAAATAAAACATATATTAACTCGCCATGAACAAGGTGCAATCCACGCAGCAGAAGGTTATGCAAAAGCGAAAAATAAATGTGGAGTAGTCCTTGTTACATCTGGTCCAGGAGTGACAAATACAATAACTGGTATAATAAATGCCTACACAGACCAAACACCTGTTGTTGTCATTGCAGGTATGGCTGAAACTTGTAATGGAAATGAATTTCAAGATGTTAATATTGAAAAATTAACAAAAAATCATACAAAAGAAACGTTTTCTCTTAAAGATATAAATGATATGGAAAAAGTTGTAAAAACAGCATTTTCAAAGGCAATAACATATCCACAAGGTCCTTGTGTTATAGCAGTAACAAAATCAGTACTAAATTCTACAATTAAAAATAAAACAGAATTTAAACTAAAAAAAGATATAAAAGTAGAAGCACCACATTCATGCGTGCTAAAAGCCATTGATACACTACAAAAAGCAAGCAAACCATTAATTATTATCGGTGGTGGATGTAAAGATGCAGAAAATGAAATTCGAGAATTTGCACAACTAACACACATTCCAATGGTAAATACACTAATGGCAACAGGTATTGCTGATAATACTTCATTAGGTTTGATTGGTACTAATGGTGACTCTAAGCTAAATAACAAAATCCAAAATGCTGATATTGTACTTACTTTAGGTGTAAGATTTTCTAATAGAACAACAAATAATGATACAGAATTTTTACCAAATAGCAAAATTATAAGCATAAATGTTTCACACAACAAATCTAAAAATGTATCTATAACAAAAGAAATTATTGGAGAAATGAATATTGTTCTTCAACAAATAATAGGTACAATAAAATCAAAAAATATTCTATTCGATATTCACTATGAATGGATAGAACAATTATCTAATATAAATACTAATTCAATCAATAATGACAACGAATTAACAGCAGAATACGTATTGAATGAAATACATAATTACACAAAAAAATATCATCCAATAATAACAACAGATGTAGGTGAACATCAAATTTGTTGTGCAAAAACATTCAAAACAAATTCTTCAAGGAATTTTTTAACATCTGGTGGACTTGGAACAATGGGATTTGGATTACCGGCTGCAATTGGTGCTCAAATAGCAAGACCTAATGCATTAGTTTTAAATATAACTGGTGATGGTTCTTTCCAAATGAATATACAAGAATTAGCAACCTGTTCAGAATATAATCTACCGATAAAAATTATCCTATTAAACAATTCTTCATTAGGTATGATAAAAACTATGCAAGAAAAAGATTATGACAACTGCTATAAATCGAATCTCATAAATCCTGATTTTACAAGAATTTCGCATGCCTATGGCATATTAGGTTATAACATTAAAACTAAAGAAGATTTAAAACAAGCATTAAAAGAAATTTTTACATACAAAAAGACTGTCTTACTAAACATTCAAACTAGTAAATAACAGCCTTTTAATAAAAATATTTATAAATAGAACTAAATTCTATCGTGCCATACGCCACCTTGTCTATCAATTAAAGCATCATAACAAGACCAAAATCTAAATACACCAGTCAAACCTAAAATAGCGTGAGTCGCATTCTTTTCAAATTTTTGGTCGTTAATTGCTTGACCAATACCAGGCCAAAGAATTAAAGAACATAAAGAAGCACCAACACTTCTGCCTGAAACTTTACCATTTCTACCATGAGTACCAGCGAATGCTGGGCTAATCAATAATGCAGATAAAATAAATAATAATGCTATCTTTTTCATTTATACCTCCTAATAAAATTATATACCGACACTTAATCCTGCACAAAGATTAATTGACTGACCGGTTACACCTTTCGCATCTTTAGAAATTAAATATCTAACCAATTTAGCGACTTCTTTAGGTTCAACAAATCTTCTTTGTGGAATACATTCAATAATTTCTTCTTTTGAAAATTCACTATCATCAATAGAAGAATTCCCCAATTCTGTATCAACCCAACCAGGATTGATAGTATTAACTGTAATATTATATTCTGCAAGTTCAAGAGCCAACGCTTTTGTTAAACCAATTAAACCTGATTTTGTTGAAGAATATAAACTAGCATAAGCCTCACCCATAACACCAGAAATTGAACCAATATTCACAATACGTCCGAATTTTTGTTCTTTCATATACGGAACAGCAGCAGAAATAATTTTCACAGGTGCTATCAAATTGGTTTCATAAATATGTGCTATTTGTTCCTCTGTCATAGTATCAATCGCACCATAAATATACTCTCCAGCATTATTTACGACACAATCGAACTGAACATTTTTCACATATTCACATAATTCATCACAATTACTTGATATATCACAAACAAGATAACCATCTGCATTGGCATCTGCAAGCAACTGTTTATTTCTAGCAGTTATATAAACAGAATTATCCTGTTTTAATTCTTCAAAAATTGCTCGTCCAATGCCTCTAGATGCACCAGTAACTAATATTTTCATAAAGACTCTCTTTAAAAAACTATTTTACTAGACCAAAACCTAATAAAAATACACATACAACAAATACAACAGTAACTATTGCTGTAATCTTATTTAAGTTTTTTTCTGCACCTTTTTGAGATGAAAACATGTGAGCAGAACCACCTATGCCTGCGATGCCATCACCTTTTGGGGAATGAATTAATACTAATACAATCAATAAAATTGCAGATATGATTTGAATAGTCCAAACAAGTCCTAACATTATACTTTTTTCTCCTTTTTAATAAAATGAGCACGTTTAGAATTTAATTCAATTTTATCAAACGTATATAATCTTGCAGGACGTTTTGAAGTTGTCTTAGAAAATTCATCTAATTCACGAAGTCCTTTTGTTTGAATAACTTTCTTTCTAAAATTACGTTTATCTAAACTCTTACCCATAATCAATTCATACGCTCTTTGCATTTCTGTTAAAGTAAATTTTTCATTTAACAGTTGATATGCAACAGGGCATAATTCTAATCTTTCTCTTGTACGTTTCAAAGAGTATTGAATAATTTCTTTGTGGTCAAATGCTAATGCAGGTAGATTATCAACTTTATGCCAAGCAACATCATCAGCAGACATTACATTAACATCTTCTGCTCTGATTAATGCGAAATAAGCACAAGTAATAACTCTGGCAACAGGGTGTCTAAGTGGATCACCGAATGTATATAACTGTTCTAGATAAATATTATCTACATTAGTTTTTTCTTTTAATACACGCATAGCAGCTTCGTCTAAATTTTCTGACATTCTAACGTAACCACCAGGGATAGCCCATTTACCTTTGAAAGGCTCATTTTCTCTCTTTACAAGCAATACTTGTAAACTATTGTCTTTTAAAGTTAAAATAACTGTATCGACAGTTATTTCATGCGTTTTTGTCTCATTAAACATAATCTACCTCATGAAGATTATATTATAAACAAGAAAAAAAACATAAATTGTAACTTTACTTAAAATAATATTTATAAGCATGCATTTTTCTAGTATCGTGAATAAGTAATAGGATAGTGCGAGGAAATAGAATTATGTACAACGTATCAATTATTGGTGGAGGCCCTGCTGGTATTTTTACTGCATTAGAAATTGTAAAATTAAGACCAGAATGGAAAGTTGTCCTAATTGAAAAAGGACAAAAAATTGAAAAACGTAAATGTCCTCTAAGAGAAGGTTCACCAAAATGTGTTAACTGCAAACGTTGTGGATTACTTTGTGGTTGGGGTGGAGCCGGTGCATTTTCTGATGGTAAATTAACACTAACTCCAGATGTTGGAGGTCATTTGGTTGATTATATGTCAAGAGAAGATGCCGAAAATCTAATTGATTACGCTGATAAACTATATTTAAAATATGGTGCAACTGATGAAGTTTTTGGTACTAATATGAAAGTATTCCGAGAACTTGAAAGACAAGCAACTTTAGCAGAATTAAAACTTGTTCATTCACCAGTAAGACACTTAGGTACAGAAAGAAGCCTTGATGTTCTTAAAAATATGCAAGATTATTTGAGTGACAAAATTACTATTTTGAATAATGTTGCAGCTGAAAAGTTAATCGTTGAATGCGAACAAGTGAAAGGTGTATTGTTAGACAATGGTGAAGAAATTAGAGCAGAATACACAATCGTAGCACCAGGTAGAGAAGGTGCTGATTGGTTAACAAAAGAATTCGCAGACCATAAAATCGGTATGGTAAACAACGCTGTTGATGTTGGGGTTAGAGTTGAACTTCCAGCACCAGTATTTGAACCTATAACAGAAAAACTTTATGAATCAAAACTTGTTTATTACTCACCAAAATTTGGCGATGAAGTTAGAACATTCTGTATGAATCCAAATGGTGAAGTAGTACAAGAAAACTATAACGGTATTGCAACTGTAAACGGTCACAGTTATGCAAATATCAAAACAAAAAATACGAACTTCGCTCTTTTAGTAAGCGAAAAATTTACTGAACCATTCAAAGAACCAATTGCTTATGGTCAACATATTGCTAGTCTTGCTAATATGTTGGCAGGTGGTATTTTAGTACAAAGATTTGGTGATTTGTTAGAAGGTAAACGTTCAACACCAGATAGACTAAAATCAAGCATCATTGAACCAACACTACAATGTGCAACACCTGGTGATTTAAGTCTAGTTTTACCATATAGACAATTAACAAGTATCATTGAAATGTTATTTGCACTTGATAAGATTGCTCCTGGTACAGCATCTAGATACACTTTACTTTATGGTATAGAAGTTAAGTTCTACTCAGCAAGAGTAAAATTAACAAACAAATTAGAAACAGAAGGCGTTAAAAATCTATTTGCTATCGGTGATGGTGCAGGTGTAACAAGAGGTCTTATTCAAGCCTCTGCATCAGGTGTACATGTGGCTAGAACAATTTGCACAAGATAATTTAAGTGGTACAATGACATTATGAAAATATTCAACAAAATGTCTGCACAAAAAAGATTAATTATTCTTGGTATATTTTTTAGTACAGTTCTTATTGCACTAATATCAGCACTTGCTATGTTTAGTATCAATGATAACTTGAATACTTGTTATAAATATTTTGGACAAGTCATTTCAAAATCATTGGCTATTGAAAGTGTTGAAATAACAAAAGGTTTACCAAAAGATACTGTCTATAATACATTAAGAACTCATTCTATTTCTATTCTTGAAACAAATGAGGATATGTCATTCATTGAATTTCGTGACAACAAAACCAATGTAATATACACAAGTAAAAATGATAATGTTTGTCCACAAAGACCTGCCAGAATAACCGTAAGTTCACCACTTATAAATTATAGTAACGGAAACCAAACAATTATTGGTTCTGTTTCAATAGGTTTGACAGGTAGCGTTATTGATGAAGTTGCATCAATGACAAGACTATCATTAAGCATTGTATTCTTGATTGCTTGGTTGACAATTGGATTAATCATCATTATGAACTCAATCATCGCAACAAGAGAACTTAAAACTCTGTATGAAGGTGTAAAAAAACTATCTTCTGGTGAATTCGGATACAAATTAAATAGTCATGGTGTAAGTAGAGAAGTTCGAGAATTATTCAAAGCCTTCAACGATATGTCAGAAAAACTTCATTCTTACAATGAAAGTTCTATCGAAAGTTTAATGCTGGAAAGAAATAAATTTGAAGCAATTTTGATGAGTATTGCAAATGGTGTAATAGTTTGTGATAGCACAGATACAGTAATGCTTGTAAATGACCACGCAAAACAATTGTTAGACGTTACTGACAAGGAAATTGTGAAAACAAATCTAAAACAATACTGTGATACAAACGGAATTGATGCATTCAAAGAAAAAATTGAAGAATTTAAAAACACTCCAATTGTTGAAATGACAGACAAACCTTTAGAGTTCAACATTGAAGTTTCCGATAAAGTTCTTAAAACAGTAATTTCGCCAATGTTCTTAAATAGTGGAGATTACGTTGGATACATAGTAGTTCTAATTGATGTCACAAAAGAAGTTGAAATGGACAGATTACGTTCTCAATTCATTTCAAATGTTTCTCACGAATTAAGAACACCTGTAACAGTTCTTAGAAGTTATAGCGACACTCTATATACAATGGGTAATGAATTTGACTACGAAACTCAAAAAGAATTCATCGGTATTATGAATAAAGAAGTTATTAGACTTCACGATATGGTTAACGATATATTAGATTTTTCTCGTTACCAAGCAAAAAATGTTAAACTTGAAAAAGAAATGAGAGATGTATCAGAACTTGTTCAAGAATGCGTTTCAAGAGCAAATATTTTAGCAGATGAAAAAGAGTTAGAATTTATTGTAATGATTGAGCCAAATCTTCCACAAATACCAATCAATTATGATAGTATAACTCGTGCATTAATGAATCTTTTGACTAATGCTATTAAATACTCACCTAAGAAAACAAAAGTAAAAGTTAAAGCTGAAAAAATAAAAGATTATATTGAAATAACAGTAACTGATGAAGGACCAGGAATTTCAGAAGAAAATCAAAAGAAAGTATTTGATAGATTCTTCAGAGTTGAAAATAGTGCTCACACAGTGAAAGGTACAGGTCTTGGACTTAACCTAGTAAAAGTTACAATAGAAAAACACCATCATGGACAAGTTTTTGTTCATTCAAAATTAGGTGAAGGTTCAACTTTTGGTTTTAAATTACCACTAGAAGAAAAATTTGAAGAAGAGGAAGAATATACTTCTAATTATCAAGCATCAAATACTCAGGATAAATAGATGAATTATAACGACGCAATAAAATTATTAACATCTCAAGGTAAATTTTATATAAACCTTGGTTTAGATAGAATGCAACAAATATTAGACTTGTTAGGAAATCCTCAAGAAAAATTAAAATGCATTCAAGTTGCTGGTACAAATGGCAAAGGTTCTGTTTGTACTATGTTAGATTCCATTCTTCGAACTGCCGGTTTCAAAACCGGATTATATACAAGTCCACATATATTTGAATATACAGAACGAATAAAAATAAATAGTACTGATATACCAAAACAAGATTTTGCAAATTACGTTGAACAAATAACGACTCTAGCAGATGAACATAATATTCATTTAACTGAATTTGAAATTTTAACAACAATAGTGTTCAAATATTATGCTGATAACAATATTGATATTGCCATTATTGAAACAGGTCTTGGAGGACGTTTTGATGCAACTAATGTAATATCTTCAAACATTTGTTCTGTTATAACACATATTGATTTAGACCATACAGATAGACTCGGTGATACAAAAGAAAAAATAGCTTTTGAAAAAGCCGGCATAATAAAAAAAGATTCAATTGTTATTACAAGTGAAGGTTATGAATCAATAAAAGATAAAGCCGATGAAATGGGTGCATTATTTGTTCTCGTACAACCATATATTCCACCAGAATATGCTGAAGCACTATCATTAAAAGGCACTCAACAATATGAAAATTTAGCCCTTGTACTTGCAGTATTAGAATTAAAATATAGAGATTTATCACCAGATACAATTATACAAGGACTTAAAAACGTTAAAAATCCTTGCAGATTTCAATATATTAAAGATAAAAATATGATTGTTGATGGAGCACATAATCCAAACTGTTTCAAAGCCCTAAGAGAAAATTTAGATACATACTATCCAAATACACCAAAACAATATATATTTGGCTGTTTAAATACAAAAGACTATGAATCAATGATAAAATATATTGAACAAGATAATTGTCTAGATAAACTTTATTTTTATCATTTCAACAATCAAAACTCTTGTGATTATAAAACACTTTCTAAAGTATGTAGCAAGCCATCTATTGAACTCATATCAATCAATGATATAACTTTTTCACAAAATGTTTTAACTGTCGTTTGTGGTTCTTTTTATATGATAAATGAACTATTAAATAAAAATGAAATAATCTAACATTATTCTTCTTCAACTTGTTCTGTTAAAGAAAATAATGTTTCAAATATTTTCTCATTATAACGAGATTCAACAGCACTAAATGGCAAAACTATTCCACCAAATTGTTTTTTAATTTTTGATAATACATTTAATGTTTTAGATTTAGGAACATAATCAATCTTTGTTGCAATAGTTATAATAGGTAAATCATGGGCAACAACCCATTCTCTCATTAGCATATCATTTTTTTGCAAATCATGTCTTGCATCAACTAACTGAATTAAAGAAGTAATTTGTTCTCTATTCAATAAATATTCTTCCAAATTACGTTGCCAACGTGCTTGAACGTCATGAGATACTTTTGCATAACCATATCCAGGTAAATCAGCAACTGTAAACTTATCAGAAAAATTAAAGAAATTAATTAATCTTGTTTTCCCTGGTGTATTAGAAGTTTTAGCGAGTTTTCTATTATTTGATAAAGCATTTATAAAAGATGATTTACCAACATTTGAACGACCTAACAAAGGGAACTCAGGCAACATATAATTTGGACATTGAGATAGCTTCTCTGCACTTATTAAAAATGTACCTGTTAAATGTTTCATTTCTTAATTTCCAATAAATTTTCTGATTTCAGTCCGTTCTTCTTATCAATTAACGCTTGTTTTTTAGCTACTCTATAAGTAACCATCTTTAATAAATTATAAACTTTTTCATTATTAACAACAGTTATCTGAGCCTTGTTCTTCATTAAATCAACATTCATTGATTTTTTAGCAAACATGTTTTCAGCTTTTATATGAACAATACTCACCAATCCGTGTTTTAATATACTAATCGGACGTTTCAAGAATAATTCAAATGTTTCAAGAATGTTCATATAATACCTAACAAACGTAAAGATTAAAATTTGCTAATTATTTATCAAATACCTTTGGTGCATAATCAATTGTTGAACCACTATGTCTATTTGATTTTTTATTAGATTTAACTTTATCTTTTTTAGAAGTATTTTCCTTTTTAACCTTTTCAGATTTAACTTTTTGAGGTTTTACAGATGATGTATTGTTTACAGGAACAATATTTTCATCAACACTAGGAACACTAACAGCCTTTTGTTGTTGTTTCAATTGTTTTGCTTTTAATTTTTCAGCTTGTTTATCAAGTTTTTTCTTCATATTATTCAAGCGTTTAGTATATTTAGTAACAACTTTTGAATCATTTGATTTTGCTACTACAATTGAATAACAACTATATGCAGGAGCATATTTACGTTGTCTTTGATTTAAACGTCCCATCAAAATATTTGCATCAACATTATATGGATCAGCTTTTAACGCCTTGTTTAAATATTCTCTTTCAAAGAACATACTATTTCTTCTTCTGAAATATCTAGCATTTTTAACTTGAGCATTAGCATAAGTTCTAGATTTGTTGATATATGCCAAGTTATTTTGTGCAATAACATTTGAAGAATCATATCTTAACAAATCACCTAAAACAACTGATGCCTCATCAAATTGTTTGTTAAATGTGAATATTTCACCTAAGAATAATTTATCATCTAAAGTTTTTGCAGCATTTATAGCAGAATCATATTCAGCCATTGCAGACTTATAATTACCCAATGCTGTATAAGCATCACCTTTAACTAAGAAATCATCTAATGTACAACCTTGTTTTTGTACCAATGCATTTAAGTTTTCGACAGAATCTGCTTGCTTGTTAATAAGTGATGATATTTTTGCTTTTGCTAAATATAATTCTAAATCATCAGGATTTGCCTTAATAGCACTATCCAAATATTGATAAGCATCTAACAATTTTTTATCTGATGAAAAACTAGCTTTATTAGCAGCATTCATAGCCATTCCGTAGTATGCAGAAGCCATACCTTTAACTGCTTCAGATTTCAAATTAGTATTTAATTTTTCATAATAAGAAATTGCTTCAGAATATTTGCCTGTTTCTAGATACATATCAGCAATCTTTAATAAAGTTTGTTCTGAATATGGATTTATAGAAATAATTGTCTTATATGCATCAAGTGCTAAATCATAATCTTTTCTAGTTTCATAAATAGATGCCAAATTAGCATAAGGTGCTAAATTTTCTGGGGTAATTTCAATCGCTTTTTTGTATGCAGAAATAGCAGCTGCCTCATTACCTTGTAATCTAAAAGCATCACCTCTTAAATTATAAGCATAACTAGAATAACCTTGCCAAGCTAAGCATTTATTCAAATATGTTAAACATTTTGCATAATTACCAGCATTACATTCTAATTGTGCTAAATGGTAATATGCTGATGCCGAATTTGGATTTACAGAAATTGCTTTTTTAAAGCAAGATTCAGCTTTAGAATTATTACCTTCAGCTAAATAAACTGTACCTAAATTATCAATGGCAGTAGAATAATTAGGTGCTAATTTTAAAGCCTTTTCAATATGACTTTTTGCAGCATCAATATTACCTTGTTTTAATTCAACAACACCTAAAGCATTATATGACTTATAATTATTAGGATTTAACTGAATAGAATACTTAAATTCTCTTTCAGCAATATCTAACAATGAATCAACTTTTGTTCTATATGCCATATTAGAAGAAGTTATTCTTTTGTAAAATACAACACCTTGTGCGAAGTGTAAATCTGAGTTTTTCGGTATAATATTTTTTAATTTATCAATTTGATCTTGAGCCAACTCTAATTTTGTTTGCAATGCCCAAGATACAGCAGCCAAAGCCTGAACATCATAATTATTTTTATAAACATTCAAAGTTTGATAAATAACATCGTCTGCTCCACGATAATTTGCCTTTTGAATAGAACTATTAATCTGTTCAATATTTTTGTTTAAATCGGCAGGGGCACTATAGGTAAATGTACTGTTTAAAGATAGTAACAGTACTAAGGTCGCCAACATCACTTTTTTATTCATAAATATATACCTCAATACTTTCTACTTAATAGCATACTTTATATTTATTGTATAATATTACAAAACAAATTACAACATGGATTATATTTAAAATGTCAATAAATACTACATTTGATGTATATTTAAAAAGTTTCATAGCATATTTGAGCGTAGAAAAAAATTTTTCTAAACACACTATAAATGCCTACAAATCAGACATAATTAGTTTCTTTATATGGGCAAACAAATTAAGTCCAGATAAAATAACTTTCAATAAACTACGAGAATACTTACACTTTATCCAAAAATTTGATTACAAAAAATCAACAATTGCTAGAAAAATTGCAGCATTGAGAACATTTTTTAAATTCTTATACAAATCACAATTTATTCAATCAAATCCAGCAGAAAATTTAACTGCACCTAAAAAGCCAAAATCATTACCAAAATTTCTAACCGAAGATGAAATGTTAGCAATTTTAGACAATGTAAATATAAATACACCAGCAGGATTAAGAAACAAAGCAATTTTAGAACTCTTATGGGCAACTGGAATGCGTGTTTCAGAATTAAGTGGACTTAATTTTGAAGATTTAGAACTAGATGAAAACGAAATCACTGTATTTGGTAAAGGTGCAAAAGAACGTATTGTATTAGTTTCAGAAAGAGCAAAAAAATACTTATTACAATATATCAATATAGCACGTCCACTTGTCGCAAAAGATGCAAAAGTTGAAACAACAAATAAATCACCTGTGTTCATTAATAAAACAGGCTTTAGACTACAAAATAAAACCATAAGAAACACTATTAATGATATTGTTGATAAAATACAATTACCAAAACACGTAACACCACACGTATTCAGACATAGTTTTGCGACAAAAATGATTGAAAATGGAGCAGATTTGAGAGTTGTACAAGAACTGTTGGGACATTCAAGCATTTCAAATACTCAAATATACACTCATATTTCAACCCAACATCTTAAACAAGAATATAACAAGGCACACCCACACGCACACGAAGAAAAATAAAAAATGATTTATAAATTTTTAGACCAAACCCATATATGATGGTCTATTTGATTTAGGAGTTTTTAATGCATTAATTCTATTTTTAGCATAATCTGAATGAGTAGATTGTGGTCTTAATTTTAAAAATTTAGAGTAATATCTTTTTGCTTCAGCGGTCTTTTTCAAATTATCAAAACATACGGCAAGTCCAAAATATGCTCTATAAAATCCAGCATCAACTTTTAAAATATCTAAAAATATTTTACTTGCCTCCAAATAACTACCTTGACATATCAATAACGCTGCTTTGTGACTATAAGCTTTTAAATATGTAGGATGTTGTTCAATCAATTTATCATATATTTTCATAGCCATATCTTGTTCATCAACAAGTTCGTGAGCCAATGCCAATTGTAATTGAACATCTAATTTTGTCTTATCCAACATTACTGATTTTTGAAAACATTGAATTGCTTTTTCTGGTTGAGATTTTAATAAATAGCAAATACCCATCTCATAATAAATTTCATAATTCTTATCATCAATTTTTGCTGATTTTTCAAGGTTTTTTATCGCTTTATCATAATCATTCAAAAACTTGTATGACATACCTAAACCAAGATATGATGCAGAATTATTTCTTTCAATCATCAAAGAACGTAAATAACAAGACAAAGATTCTTTATATTGACCTGATTTTCTCAAAGAATCACCTCTAGAAACATATTTCATAGAGTTCATTTTTGTCATATTTACAATATTATCAAATTTAGTATTATCGACTACTGCAGAAACATAGCCATTAGTTTTATTATTTTCCATCTCTCTCCACCTATTACATTCTATAATTTAAGGCATGGTTCGATAACGTTCATTTGGTGGATATTTATAGACCATTGGATTAATATTTATGAGTATGATATAAAAATAGTATGAAAAGACTGGGGATATTAGCGTTAATAATTGTTTTTGGAACACAAGTATTCGCCTCACAAGAGGTTACTTTAAATAATGTTCAAAAAGAAACATACAAACTAACCCCACAAAAGCAAAAAGTAAGTGGTTCATTGCTAATCAATGATTATAAAGTAATGGACGAACTAGTTAAATTGCAAAAAGAAAAAGATTTGGCCGACATAGAATTACTTTGGAAAGGTACAATTGAAAATAACAAAGTTATTGAATTTGCATTAAAAAAACTTGCAACACCGGAAAGTCAAAGAAGAATTCATTCTTCACTTATGTCAAAAACATTATCAGCAATTGTATCAGGTGCATCACTTGTACCGAGTTTGGTTGGTTGTGACTACGCATTACAAACCGGAGCATACTCTGCTGGACGTTTAGCACAATCCTTATTAAACAGAAAAAATACACCACAAGAAACGCCTTTAACAGATACCGAACTAATTGAATTAGCAGGACTTGTTGAAGATTTGCAAGATACAATCATCGCAACATATTATAACTATAAAAATTCTTTAGTTATGATAAAAGAAACTCGTGAAAGAATATTACTTTATGCTAAAAATTACGATAAAGCACAAAAAAACGGTGATATTCTTGATTTAACAATATCATCAACACTCTACGATAATATGATTATCCAAGAGTATGAAGAAGTTCAAAATGCAAAAAAATATCACGCAGAACTTCAAAGATTGGCTGGTAAAACAGCCGTTGATAAATTGACGTTATATCAATTTGATTTCAACTCAGCATTGTTTAAGGATAAATTAAAATGAAGAAATTTTTAACACTATTAATTTTCTCAATTTTAATACAAGCACCTTCAATGGCACTAACTTACGAAGAATTAACTACCGTAAAAGAGCCATCATATCGACTTGGAACAACAGATGAAATTGAAAACAAAATTGATATAAACCCAACAATTGAAGATACCAGAGCAATCTTATCAGAATCTAGCATTGACGATGCAAGCCTTACTTACGCAGATTTAAGTATTAAAAGAATATCAAAAGAAATTTCACAAAATCTACAAATAGATTACGATGAAATTTTAGCAGATTTATCATTGTTATGGCAAGGTGCAGCAACTAAAAGTGATACAATTAAATTCGCACTATACAAACTTTCAAATCCTAATGCTGATAAGCCTGACCATTCATCAGTAAAAAAAGTTTTATCAACAATTGCCAATATGTCAACCCTAATCGGTGCAGGAACAGGTAACCCTTTACTATCTTGTGCATCACTCATTGGTGGAAATACACTAGGCATATTGTCGCAAGATAACAAATCACTCAACTACAAATATACAAAAGTTGATGACGCAGATATGATTATTTTAGTAAGAAAAATAGATAATCTTCAACAAAAAGTTGTTGGTATGTATTACGATTATATGACAACTCGAGAATTGTATAATATGCGTTCAGAAATGGCAAAAAGAAGACATTTTAATTATAATCAAGCACAAAATAGTTCTAAAGAAATAATTATTATTTCAGATGCTTATTATAGAGAAGCATTAGATATGCAAAGAAAAGCCAAAGGTACTTTTGCAGATAAGCGTGCTCAACTAGAACAACTTGTCGGCTCTGACACTTTCAAGCAATTTGAAGAAAACGTTAATGCAAGAGAACGTAATAATAAATAAATAAATAAAAATATATACATAATAAAAAAACGGAATGATAATCCATTCCGTTTTTACTCTATAATAATTTTCTAAATTATTCAGCTGAAGTTTCTTCAACTTCTTCTTCAATTGATTCTTTAACGATTTCAGAAGCAGAAACTGAAATGTTAAGTTCAGTTTTAACTTTTGAAGTTAATTTAATCAACATAGTATATTCACCAACTTTGTTAATTGGGTGATTCAAAGAAACAGTTTTCTTATCAATTTCGATATTGTGTTTGTCTTTGATTTCTTCACAAAGTTTCTTAGTAGTGATTGTACCGAATAATTTACCACTTTCACCAGCTTTTGCTGATAATTCTAAAGTACCGATTTTTTCAATCAATTCAGCTTTAGCTAATGCTTCTTGGTGTAATTTTTCTTGTTTAACTCTGATTCTAGCAAGATTTTTTTCTCTATTTTTCAAAGCACCTTCAGTTGCCATTTCCGCAAAATCTTTAGGAATTAAGAAATTTCTTGCATAACCATCTTTAACAGTTATAACGTCACCTGTTTCACCAAGGTTTTGAACATCTTTTTTCAATATAACTTGCATTCTATATTCTCCTTTTGCTATTTATAATCATACTTGTGTCTATATGTTAACCGAAACATATTGTAATGTCGAGTGTTTGTAAAATTTTATAACTTTTGAGTCACCAAAGCATATATATCATTGAAAATTACAAATATCATCAACGCTATTAAAATAAAGAAACTAATGTTTGCAATCATTTCAACAACCTTATCTGATACTTTTTTGCCTCTAATTTTTTCAATTATCAAGAATAATACATGCCCGCCATCTAATGCTGGTATAGGTAAAAAATTTACAATAGCCAAATCCATAGAAATAATAGCAGTTAATAATAATCCATAGAATATACCATTATTGCTAATAATATCACCACCAACTTTTGTTATTGCAACGATACCATGCAAATCTTTTAGAGGAACTTCTCCTGTGAATGCTTGTTTTAAACCAACTAACATCAAATATGTATTCTCATTCAAATATTTAACACTACCCACAACGGCACCAAATAATGACTTTGTAGGTTTCAATTTTTCTTTAGATTCTAACTGAATACCAACAGCACCACTTTTTGTTGGATATAATGATTTTAATCTCAAATATTTATTATTACGTTCAACAACCATATTTAAAGGTTTTTTATTGTCAGAAATAGCCTCAGCAATATCTAATAATGTACAATTACCATCTGATACGTAATAAGATTTATTTTCTAGATTTCCAAGAGTATCACGTAACTTAATAACTCTAGAACTCAATTTATATTGATTATCTTTGTAAGGTTTTATACCACGAGCAACATTTTTATCTAAAGTTACAGGCTTTTCATTCAAAAATTCTGGCAAACGAATTGCTACATCAGCTGGAACAACTTCATCTTTTGTAAGTCCAGGATTTAATCTTTTAAGTCTTGCTAAATTTGATTCAACAAAATCAGGATCAACTAAGCCATCTTTACCTTTGCTCAATTGAATAATTGCCAATAACACAGATGTACTTGTAATTTTTGTATTGTTAACAGATACAATTCTATCACCCGTTTTCAAACCAGAGTTCCAAACAGATGCATCTTTTGGAGCAACAATTTGAGAAACTTTAACATCATAAGCACCCGATGGCAAATAATGCCATATTAATGCTGAAAATAATACTAAGAAAAATGCACATACCACATTTGCAAAAACGCCTGCTGACACGACCACAAAACGTTGCCAAATAGGTTTGTTCATAAATCTTTCAGGAGAATCCTCTGGCAAATCACAATCTTTGTCATCTTCTGCAAACGAAACATAACCACCTAATAACAATGCATGAACCAAAACTGTTACATCTCCAACTTTTTTTTCAAACAATGTAGGACCAAGTGGCAAACCAAATCCAAATTTATCAACCTTTATACCAAATGACTTTGCAGCAATAAAATGACCTGCTTCATGGACAATGATTAATAAACTCAACAAAAGTAACATAATTATGATAGACATTGGATATTCCTCTTATAATTTTTTATAATTCTATCATAAACAAATATTTAACGTAAGCATAAAAAACAAAAAGGCACTATAAAAGTACCTTTTTGTTTAAAGTTCGTATTAGTAATGTTTTAAATAATTTTTATTATGCTACTGTTTCAGTTGCTGCTGCTTCACCTTTCTTAAATAAGCCGGTAACTGCATCCATTGCAACTTTACCTTTACTTACTAACCATTCACCAGCACCATCTAATGCACCAAACATTTTCTTAGCAGGTTCTTTCAAACCACCTAATTTTTCACAATTTTTAATAGAATCAGGAATATATTTACCAATATCCTTTAAAAAGCCTGTTTTATTACCAGCAACTAACAAGCCTGCTACTACCGCTGCAGTTGCTACTAATCCACCGATAACTTTAGCAGCTGTATGTTTTTTCTTAGGTTCTTTACCACTAATATCTACACTATCACCTTTTACATCTGTTGCATTAGGTTTTGCATAAGATTGTGGCTTATTCATAACATCTGCTGCTGAATCAAAAACGCCCATTTTTTGACCGAAAGAAACACTGTTTACCATACGAACCTCCAATTTTTCTATTACACACATATATATAAACGTTTAAAATAATATTTTTTTGCCTGCATGACAGTATTTTAAACATTTTTTGTTACATAAGTTAACGATAAATCAATAAAAAATATTCATTAAATTGTTAAGTTTTATGAAGAAATCTACCTAAAATTTAGCAATTTTTATAAACTTATATACTTTAGATATATATAGGATATTAAAAGGAAAATTATCATGGGGCACAATTATAACATTCCAAGCAATGATTCGTCTGGCTATCAAAAATTAATTGATAGTCAACAAGAATACATCAATAAACTACGTGGTAAAAAATCAGAAAATGAAACTGCTTGTAAAGTTTCCGGAAATAAACAAGACTTAGAACATCAAATTTGTAAGTATTTTACTAGTAAATTTGAGGATGCAAATACTGAAAATAATGACTATCAACAAAAGTTACAAAAATTACAAGAACAAAAACAAATAGAAATAAAAAATGCAAGAGAAAAAGCAGAAGCAGCAGGTAAATCACAACAAGAAATTGAACAAATAGTTTTTGATATAGAAAACAATTATGATAGCCAAATATCACTACTTCAATACAATATATCAAAATCTAACAAAAGTTTTCTAGCTGACAAAACTAATAAATTAGATGCACAAAGTGCATACAGAGAAGCACGATTTGATAACATATTTGCATCAAATAATTATATGGGTACATTACTAGACTTAGGTAATGCTTATCACGATTTAGGCAAAATGCAACAATTTCAATCATTCTTAGAATCGCAAAGCAATAATAGTAATCGTAATTGGTTAACTTAATTATTCATCAACGATTAAACCTTCTGCCGCCAATGAACGTATAGACTTCATCAACAATAGTAATGGTATAATCATAAAACATGCTGCTGCAAATATTCTGAATGTATCAATATATGCCCACAAAGTTGCTTGCAATTGTAACTGTTTATACAACAATCCATGAGCCATATTAGTAGCAACATTCGGATCAACTGTTGTAGGTATAAAACTTTGAGCATAAGCACTAACTCGTTCAACAAATGCTTGATTTGTATCTCTTAAATGACCAACCATCATCATTTGGTGTTTTTGAGAGAATCTTGAAATCAATGTTGTAACTAATGATGTACCAATTGCACCACCGATATTTTTCAACATATTTTGAACACCTGTAGCGTTTGTAAGTTGTGAATTCTTCAATGTAATCATTGATAAGTTAATGATTGGAACCATAGAGAATGTTAAACCGACACCGAACAAATAGTTAGGGAATGCAATATCAATCAATGCAACTTGTAAGTTTAATTGACCGAACAACAAACCACCACAACCAATCAAGAATAATCCCATCATTACTTGGGCTCTTTCACTAACTTTATTATTCAACAATGCTGAACAAATAATACCTGTCATACAACCAGCACCACGAGGTACCATTGAAATACCACTCAAGAAAGATGTATAACCCATCAAAGATTGTAACATTGATGGCAAAATTGCAGAAGATGCCATCAATACAGCCATCAATACAATTTGAATAACCGTACCAAAGAAGAAATTTCTATCTTTCATAACATCTAAATCAATCAAAGCATTTTTCTTATCTCTAAGTTGGACAATAAAGAATGCGATGCAGGATATTACAGACACTGCAGATAGCCAACAAACCCAAGTTGAACCAAACCAGTCAGCATCATTACCTTTATCTAATACAACCTGTAAAGCAACAATCCAACCTACAAGGAAGAACAAACCCCAGTTATCAAGTTTTACACCGTCAACTTTTCTACCATAAGGTGAATCTTCTAACAATGTTTTTGCAGCGATAAAAGCTAATATACCAAAAGGTAAGTTAATCAAATAAATATATGGCCAAGACCAGTTTTCTGTAATCCAACCACCTAATGCAGGTCCAAGAATAGGTCCCATTACGACTGCGAAACCAAACAAAGACATGGCTTTACCACGTTCTTCTTTTGGGAAACATTCTAACATCATTGCTTGTGATAATGGCAAAATCGCACCACCACCAATACCTTGCAAGAATCTTGAAACAATAATTTCTTCCAAAGAACGAGAACAACCACACATAGCAGATGCAATGGTAAATAATGCTACACTAAATAGGAAATAGTTATTACGTCCAAATTTTTTACATAAAAAATCTACACAAGGAATAATCAAACCACTGGCAATCAAATAGAATGTCAAAATCCAAGTTGATTCGTTGTGACTGACAGAAAAAGTACCAGCCATATATGGCAATGCAACGTTTGAAATAGTTTCATCTAATACAAACATAAACATTGAAATCATCAATGGAATAGAAATTATCCAAGGATTTTTGGAAGGTTTCCATACTTCTTCTTGTGCTATATTTTCTTCAGGCATAACTCCTCCTATTCTGTTTTTTATATTTTACTATAAATATTGTAAAATTTTCAACAATATTAATATATGAAATTATTTTATAAGAGATTTAATTAATTCTATTTAAATTATTAATATTATTCTGG